>JBFWQN010000023.1:0-21450 GCA_050249405.1 Hyphomicrobiaceae bacterium
CCATCTACGAGGGCGTCGACAAGCTGCTGCATCCGCATCCCATCACCGATCCTGTCGTCAACCTCGTCGTGCTGTCCATCGCGTTCGTTTTCGAGGCGGGCTCGGCATGGGTAGCCATCGGCGAGTTCAACCGGCGCCGCAATGGCGAGGAAGCCCTGGATGCCCTGCGCCATTCCAAGGACCCGGCGCTCTACACCGTGCTGCTCGAGGATCTGGCCGCGCTGACCGGGCTCCTGGTCGCGTTCGCAGGCACGGGGGCCGCCTACTTTCTTGGCTGGTCGGAGGCCGACGCCATCGCCTCCATCCTCATCGGCCTGATTCTGGGCGGTGTCGCGGCATTCATGTCGATCGAGACCAAGGCGCTGCTCATCGGCGAGGCCGCATCGCCCGCCGTCGTCGGCAAGATCCGCCGCTTCATCGAGGCAGAGATGGGGAGCGGTCCCGTCGTCGCCATCAACGAGTTGCGCACCATGCACCTCGGGCCCGAGGACGTCCTCGTGGCGGCGAGCCTCGATTTCCGCGACGGGGAGACGGCTAAGGGTGTGGAGGCGGCCGTGGGCCGGATCGATGCCGCCATCAAGAAGCGGTTTCCCGAGGTGCGCTATCTGTTCCTCGATGTGCAGAGCGGCGCACGCGCAGCGCCCGCCACGCTGCTAGGATCCACAGAGCCCGTTGCCTCTCGGCCAGTCGAGGAGGCCACACAGGCGAGGCCGCTGGCCTCCTTGGCGCAGCTCGCCAAGGGCGCACCCGACGTGCCCCGGAAGACGTACCCTCCTTCCAAACGCGCCAAGTCGAAGAAGCGCCGTTGAGGAGGCGCGCCGCCCCGCTCGAGGGGTATCCATGCCGTTCATACAACTCGATGCCTGACTGCGCTGTGCCGTTCACCCAGTCGCCGTGCGCGTCGAGCGGCGCCCGCGACAGGGCTCGATCTCCTGCTATGGCAGGTCCGGAAGGCGACTTGACCGCCGCTCTCAGCGTGCGGCGCCCGCGCTCATGCGCGAAGCGCCGAGCGCCTCGCGCAAGCGGGCGGGGTCGAGGCCCGTCTGCGTGGCACTGGGCGCACGTCGGGCCGAACGTTCCGCGTCAGGGCCATCGCCCAGCGCCGCCGAGAACAGGGCAGGATCGATCGGCTCCGACGGCATCCGGTGCTCGTTGGGCGTGGTGCCGCTCGGGGCCGCAGCGCCGTGTGTGTCCCGGGCGACGGACGGGTGTACGGGCAAACGGCTCGAGGAGAGTGCCTTGAGGCCGATGCCCATCGTGGGCTGGCGCACCTGCACCTGCGGCTCGAGCGGACCCGCGATGCCTGTCGCATCGATGGCGGGTAGAGGGCGTGGAGGCAGGCGCTCGTGCGCCGGCTGCATGATGTCGTGCCAGATGCGGGCCGGCAGGCTGCCACCCGTCACATGAGCCATCGGTGCTCCGTCGTCGTTGCCGAGCCAGACGCCGCCCACCAGGTGTGCCGTGTAGCCGACGAACCAGGCATCCCGGAAATCCTGCGTCGTCCCCGTCTTGCCGGCCGCCTGATGGCGTGGAAAGGCCGCCCGGCGCCCGGTGCCGGAAACGACGGCGGCGTTGAGCATCGTGCTCATGGCGCCCACCGCGTCGGGCGCGACCACCATGCGAGGCCTCGGCTCGCGACGCTCGAACAACACCTCGCCGTCGCTCGCGGAGATGCGGCGGAGAACATGGGTCTCGACAGCCACACCGCCCGCCGCCAGTGGTGCATAGGCCCCCGTCAGCTCGAGCAGTCCGACCTCCGAGGTGCCGAGCGCCATCGACGCGTCGGGCCGCAGCTTCGATGCGATGCCGAGCCGCCTCGCGACGGCTGCCACCTTCTCCGACCCGATCTCCTGCTGCAGGCGAACCGCCACCGTGTTGATCGAGTGTGCGAGCGCCAGCGAGAGCACGATGGGGCCACGGTAGCGCCCGTCGTCGTTGCGCGGGCTCCAGCCACCAATCTCGATGGGTGCATCGATGACCGGGCTCTCGGGCCACAGCCCGGCCTCGACGGCGGCGAGGTAGACGAACGGCTTGAAAGCCGATCCGGGCTGGCGGCGCGCCTTGACGGCGCGATTGAACTGGCTCTCGGCGAACGAGCGTCCGCCGACCAGCGCCCGGATGCCGCCGCCGGTGTCCATCACCACGACTGCCGCTTGCCCCGCCTTCGCTGCAGCGCCTTCCTTGGCGAGCACCGTCTCGACGAGCGCCTGCGCGCGACGCTGGAGGTCGGCATCGATGGTCGTCTCGACGATGATCTCGCGGCGCCCGACGCTGGCGAGCGGCGGCATCTCGTCGAGGGCATAGTCGACGGCGAACTCGAGGCCCGTAGGCTTGCGGCCGGCTTGCGGGTCGGCGAAATGCACGGATTGGCGGATGGCCGCGGCGGCCGACACGGGGCCGATGGCGCGGGCGGCGAGCATGGCCCGGATCACGACGCGGGCCCGCGCCCGGGCATGGCCGGGATTGGCGAACGGCGAGTATTTCGAGGGCGCCTTGAGCAGGCCAGCGATCACGGCCGCCTCGGCAAGCGTGACCTGGCGCGCCGATTTGCCGAAGAATTTCTGCGCCGCCGCGTCGACGCCATAGGCGCCGCCGCCGAAGTAGACGCGATTGAGATAGAGCTCGAGTATCTCGCGCTTCGTCAACCTCAACTCGAGCCACACCGACAGCACCAGCTCCTCCAGCTTGCGCGAGAGGGTCCGATCGGTCGACAGGAACAGGTTCTTGGCGAGCTGCTGCGTGATGGTCGAGCCGCCCTGGGCCGCGCGACCTGCGCGCAGGTTGGCGAGCGCCGCCCGCAGCAGGCCGGAGGGATCGAGACCCCAGTGGCTCATGAAACGCCGGTCCTCGGTCGCGATCACCGCGTCGACGAGGTGACGCGGCAGCCGGTCGAGCGAGACGAAGTCGTTGCGCTCGCCACGCTCCGCGATCAGCGTGCCGTCACGGGCCAGGACGCGTAGCGTCGGGCCCGGCTCGTGGATGCGCAGAGAGCGCGGATCAGGAAAGCGGACGGTGTAGCGGACCAGCTGCACGGACAAGAGTGCGGTGGCGATGGCAAAGCCATAGGCAGGGAGCAGGATCAGGAGCCGGCGATGCCAGGGGAGCCGCGACAGCCAGCCCTTGGCGCGTGCCTTGCCAGGTGCGGTCCCGGCAGCGGCCGAAGGGCCGGCGATGCCGGCGGGATCGGCCGCTTTCGCGGCCGGTGCGGTGGTCTTGTCACCGTCTTTCGGCGAGCCCTGCTCCACCCGGCCCTCCCCGAGGCACACCACGGGCCGGCGGCTCCCCATGCGCTGCCGGCTGCATGGCCAGCATTAGGGTAGTGGGCTTAAGGGCCGATTAATCTCTGCCCCGAATGTACGCAGCCGCTTCAACACGGGGCTGGCGCCGCCTCAGGCCCGGGCTGGTGTCGCAGCCGCGCCGCCCTCCGGAATGCTGCGGGGGAGCATGGAGACCGCAATCAGGATCAGGCCTGCCGCCACCGCGAGCACGCGAAAGAGCACGTCGAAGCCCCAGTTGCCATGGATCCATGCGATGAGCGGCAGAGCGGCAGCGAGCACGGAGAAGCTGACCACGTAGCGCACGCCGTAGACTGTCGCCCGATGCTCGGATTTCGCCATGCGCCCGATCATGTAGTCATTGATCGGAATCTGGCCGAAGGCACCGAGCATGAAGCCCAGCGCGATCGCGAGCGCAGGCCAGTCGCGAAAGCCCGGCATGATGGCGAAGAACACGAGCTGTAGCGCGGCAGCGACCATGAACACCGTCCGCGGCCCGATCGTATCCAGCAGGCGGCCGACAACGAGCTGTGCCAGCGAGGCGATGGCGAACACCATGAATGCCATCCACCCGATGACCGTCGCCGAGCCCGCAATGCCGCCGAGCCGCTCGTCGAACACTTTCGGCAGCGCGAACGTGGTCGACTGGAAGACCAGGCTCGAGACCGCCGTCGTGAAGAAGACGATGGCGGTGAGACGCACGAAGGCGGCGCGAGCCTCGGCGCTCATGCCCGCCGCGCTGCTTGACGTAGCCGCGGCCTTCGGTTGAGCAGGCGCGGCGGCGGCACCGGAACGAGCCAGCCTCAGGTCGTCGCGGACATGCCACCAGTATGCGAGGCCGACGGCTACCGACAACACGCCGGGCACGACGAACGCGGAGCGCCAGCCCCCGTGATCGATGAACCAGCCGGTGATCAGCGCGGCCGAGCCGACGCCGAGGTTGCCCCACACGCCGTTGACCGCGATGGCCATCCCGGTTCCCGTCGGCACGTACACGGCAAGGCCGATCAGCACCGCCACCACCACCGGGACGATGTAGCCGCCGCCGACCGAGAGCGACAGCGGTACGAGAGCGGCCGCGGCCACCACGGCCAGCAGCATGGAGGAGTAGCCGTTGGATTTCGCCCCCGGCCCCTGCGCCACGGCAGTGCCGATGCTGCCCACCACCATCGCGAGGCCGACCGGGTGATAGATGGCGGCGAGGATGCCGACCACGAGCAGCAGGCCGGCCATCTGCAGCGGCGTCTGCGCGAAGCCGGCAGCAATGGCCGCGAGGCCGATGCCGATGAAGAACACGATCATCATGCCGTGCCGGCTCCAGCGGTCGGCGAGCCTGCCGGCCGGCAGCGAGAACAGGCCGAACGCGACGAAGCCCGGCATGGCGTAGGGGACCAGCTCGGCGTAGCTGAGCCCCCACTCGCGGGTCAAAGCCAGGGCTGCCACCGTGGCGAAGACGAGCGTCAGCAGGTGGTCGAGGAAGTGCCCGATATTGAGATAGAGGAAGCTCAAGCGGTCGCGTGTCATGGCGGCTCTCCGTGCGTCCGCGCGGCTGAACGAGCCTAGAGGCTATACGAGACCCGATGCGGCGGATAGGCGCGCCGGCCGGATCGTCAAACGGGATTTGCACGACGCAGCGGAAGCCTTCAGCATGGCCGCGAGACGATACGCGAAGGCTTCCGGCTCGCCCGGGAAGCCCGCCGACCGAGCGATCGAGGACACCATGATCCCCATCTCTGCCGTGCAGAGGACCGCCGAAGCGCTGATGGCCAAGGCTGCCATCGAGATTCCCGACGACTATCTGGGGGGCCTCAGAGCCTGCGCCGCCTCCGAGAAGGGTGATCTCTCCTCGTTCGTCATCCAGGCGATGCTCGACAACTACGAGGCTGCGAAAGAGGACCGCCGCGCCATGTGCGGCGATACGGGCGTGCCGCGCTGGTACGTGAAGTACGGCAACGACGCTCGCGTCGAGGGCGGGCCCGTGGCGCTCGAGGCGGCGCTGCGGCGCGCCACGGCCAAGGCCACGCAGGATGTGCCGCTGCGTCCCAACCGCGTGCACCCGCTCTGGCGGACCGATCACAACAACAATTGCGGCATCGGCGCGCCCGAGATCGAGTACGCTTTTCACCCCGAGGGCGACTGGATCGATCTCGTCACCGTGCACAAGGGCGGCCTGTTCGGCACCGACTACCGCATGCTGTTCCCAGGCGACGGCATCGAGGGCATCAAGCGCTTCTTCCTCGATACGGCCATCGCCTTCGGCAAGCGCGGTCTCGCGTGCCAACCGGCCATCGTCGGCATCGGCCTCGGCGGCTCGAAGGACATCTGCTCGGTGCTGGGCAAGCAGGCGGCGTGCCTGCGCGTCGTGGGCTCGCGCAACCCGGACCCTAAGATCGCGGCGCTCGAGGAGGAGCTGAAAGAGCTCGGCAACTCCATCGGCATGGGCGCCATGGGCTTCGTCGGATCGTCGATGGTCGTCGACTGCCATATCGAGGTCGGCTACTGCCACACCGGCGGCATGCCGATGAGCGTGCACATGTTCTGCCTTTCCTCGCGCCGCGCGGTGGCGCGCGTCTTTGCGGACGGGCGCGCCGAGTTCCGCACCGACCCCGAGTGGTTCACCGACTACTCGCGCCGATCGACGGTGGAGTGGGAGACGCCTGGGGAGCGGCAGGCGGCGGAGTAGCACCGCGCTCTCGGCCATCGTGCGTGGCTGGACAACCGCTGCCGGACCGGTGACGCTTGCTCATCGAGCATTCATCGGAGGAAGCGCGGATGGCCACGGACAGCAAGGCAGTGATCGTCACCGGCGCGGCGAGCGGCATCGGGCTAGCCATGGCCATGGGCCTCGTGAAGGCCGGTCATCAGGTGCTCGCGACCGACCGCAATGCCACGGCCCTGGCGGATTGTGCCGCCAAGGCGCAAGGGCTCCCCGGCCGCATGGTGACACTCGCGGCCGACCTGGCCGAGCCGGACAGCTTCGCGCAGATCGCGGCATCGGCGCTGGTCGCCTTCGGCCGCATCGACGTCCTCGTGAACAACGCGGGTATCGGTCAGGCCGCCGAGCGCCAGGGCGAGCGGAAGCCGATCCGCTTCTGGGAGACGACGGCCGCGCAGTGGAGCCGCTTCATGGCGATCAACGGGGCGGGCCCGATCAACATGGCGCGCACCGTGCTGCCGCACATGCTGGCCGCTAAAAGCGGACGCATCATCACGGTGACGACCAGCCTCGGCACCATGGTGCGCGAAGGCTACCTGCTCTACGGCTCGTCGAAGGCCGCCGCCGAGGCGGCGATGGCCTCGCTCGCCGCCGATCTCGCGGCGATGCAGACGGGGGTCACCTCCAACGTCCTGGTGCCGGGCGGGGTCACCGACACGCCGCTGGTCGGCGATGCGCCCAACCGCGACAAGATGTTGAAGCCCGACAGCATGGTGCCGCCGCTGCTGTGGTTGCTCTCGGACGAGGCGCGCGCCGTCAATGCCAGGCGATTCGTCGCGGCCGACTGGGACACGAGCCTCGCTCCGGCCGCAGCCGCCGAGAAGGCCGGCGTGCCGATCGCCTGGCTCGGCATCGCCCGCATGCCGATCGAGCCCGCGTGAGGGCACGGCGGGCGAGCGGCCGTTGCAGCAGTTGCAGGCCACCTGACCTCTCTCCCGACTGACCGCCGTCAATGTGCGGGACGGCGGACGGGCGCTCGCTCGGTCGTTGAGCCGGGCATCGCGCCGGCCAGCGGAGGAGCCCACATGCCGCCGATACCACCGACGACGCCGCTCGCTGCCATCGACGCCGCCGTCATCGATACAGAGACGACGGGCCTCGACGCGCGACATGCCCGCGTCGTCCAGATCGCGGCGGTGCTTGTGTCCGGAGGCCGGCTCGAGGCCAAGGCCGCGCTCGACACCCTGGTCGATCCGGGCATTCCCATTCCGCCCGCCACTACGGCCATTCACGGCATCGGTGACGACGACGTGCGCGGCATGCCGGCCTTCCCGGCAGTCGCCGGGAGCGTCGCGAGCCTGCTGGAAGGCCGCCTGCTCGTCGGCCACAGCCTCGCCTACGACCTGGCCGTGCTGAAGCGCGAGCACGACCTCGCGGGGCTTCGCTTCGATGCGCCGAGAGCACTCGACGTACGCCCACTCGCCCGGCTGGTTGCGCCGTCGCTCGCCGATCACAGTCTCGACCGGCTCTGCGAGTGGCTGGGGATCGCCATTCAAGGCCGGCACACGGCGCGGGGCGATGCCATGGCGACCGCAGAGGTGCTCCTCCGGCTCGTTCCGATGCTGCGCGAGAAGGGCATCCGGACACTCGCGGAGGCCACGGCCGCGACGGCGCGTCTCGCCGAGCAGGAGGCCAGGGCCTCCCGCGGCCTGATCGTCGTCGACGGGGGCGTGCCCGCGGACGAGGAGCCGCGCGGCCCCATCGATTCCTTCGCCTATCGCCACCGGGTGCGCGACGTGATGAGCGCCCCGCCGCTCGTCGTGGAAGGCTCGGAGACACTTGCGCACGTGCTGGACCTCATTCTCGCGCGAGGAACCAGCTCCGTGTTCGTCTCCCTGCCGGGCGGCACCGGCATCGTGACGGAGCGCGACGTCCTGCGTGCCGTGGGTAGCGGCGGCGCGGGTGCGCTGGGCATGCCCGTCTCGGCCGTCGCCAAGTCGCCCGTGCACGGCGTCGGCGAGGACGACTTCGTCTACCGCGCCATCGGGCGCATGGCGCGCCTCGGGATTCGCCACCTCGCGGTGCGCGACGCCGACGGTGCCGTGACGGGGGCGCTCACGCCGCGCAACCTGCTGCGCGACCGGGCCATGCAGGCCATTGTGATCGGCGACGCCATCGCGGCAGCCACGTCGGCTCCCGAGCTGGCCGCGGCCTGGGGCAAGGCGCCGGAGATGGCCGCTGCTCTGCGGCGCGACGGGGTAGAGGCTCGTGCCGTGGCCGCCACGCTCAGCGCCGAGATTGCGGCACTCACGGGGCGCGCGGCCGAGCTCGCCGAAGCCGGGATGATGGCGGCGGGCCGGGGCGCGCCACCGGTTCCCTATGCCGTGCTCGTGCTGGGCTCGGCGGGGCGCGGCGAGAGCCTGCTTGCGGCCGACCAGGACAACGCCATCGTCTACGCCGAAGGTGGCGAGGGCAGTCCGGCCGATCAGTGGATGCTGGAGTTGGCCACGCGCATGAACAGCCTCCTGGACGAGGCGGGCATCCCTCTCTGCAAGGGCGGGGTCATGGCCCGCAACCGCCCGTGGCGCCAGGCCGTCGGGGATTGGAGGACCCAGGTCGAGACGTGGATCCGCCGCCAGCGGCCGCAGGATCTGCTCGACGTGGATATCTTCTTCGATTCCAGGGTCGTGGCAGGGGACCGCGCACTTGCAGCCGAGGTGCTGGACTTTGCGCGGGCCCGCGCCAAGGCGAGCCCGTCGTTCCTGATGATGCTGACCGAGCTCGCGCGCCAGTGGCGCTCCCCTGTCACCATCCTCGGTGGTTTCCACAAGGTCGACGGCCGCGTGGATCTGAAGAAGGGCGGGCTCATGCCGATCTTCACCGGGGCACGGGTTCTGGCCCTCCGGCACGGCATCGCAGAGCTTGCCACACGCGAGCGGCTGGAAGCCGTGAAGGCGCTGGGCAAGGTCTCGCCGCGCGACATCGATGCGGTGATCGAGGCGCACGAGACGCTGCTCGCCGTCGTGCTCGACCAGCAGATCGAGGATGCCCAGCGCGGCGTGGCGCTGACGCCGCGTGTCGCCGTGGAGCGTCTCGACGCGAAGGGCCGCGCCAGGCTGAAATCGGCGCTGGGTGCCATCGAGAGCCTGCTCGGCGTGCTTTCCGAGGGACGCCTCTGATCTCGGACGATCGGTTGCTCGCGCAACTCCAGGGCTCGGCGGTTGATGACTGTCAAACCGCCGCAGGCGCAACCGCGGCACGTTTGGGCTGTCCAGAACATGGCCGGCGGCGTTGGCTGGTCCCCGGATCGCGCCGGAGCAGCTCGTCCGCCACAGCTGCAAGGAGGACATCAAGAATGGCAAAGGACGTGACCCGCAACGATCAAGTCCCCGCGCGCCGTCCTGGCGATCTGCTCGCCACGATGCGTGCCGACCTCGACCGCGTCTTCGACCGTTTCGAGCGCGGCTGGCCGTCCCTCGCGAGCTTCGGCATGCCGTCGCGCCTTGCCGGTGAGTCGGGCCTCGAGGCCAGCCTCGACGTGCGCGAGGAAGGCGACAAGCTGGTGATCGAGGCCGACCTGCCGGGCGTCGACGACAAGGACGTGTCGCTCACGCTCGCGGGCGGTGTGCTGACGATCAAGGGCGAGCGTCGGAGCGAGCGCGACGAGAAGAAGGATAGCTACCATATCGCCGAGCGCTCGTTCGGACGTTTCGAGCGGTCGCTGCGGCTTCCGGACGGTGTCGACGAGAATGCCATCCAGGCGACGTTCGAGAAGGGCGTCCTGAAGATCGTCGCTCCGAAGCGGCCGGAGGCGGTGAGGAGCGAGCGCAAGATCGAGATCGGCAAGGCCTGACGGCCACCGCTGTAGCTGGCGGAAGGGCACCGGCGCGGGTGCCCTTCATCGCTTACGGATACAGCCGGGATTTGACCCACGCCTCGCCGGGAGATGGCCGCCGGAAGACCACCCGGTCGTGGAGGCGGAACGGCCGGTCGTGCCACAGCTCCATCTCGAGCGGCGTGACTCGGAAGCCCGACCAGTGGGGAGGACGCGGGATCTCGCCGAGCGGGTAGCGCGCCGTGACCAGGGCGACCGCCTTCTCCAGCGCGAACCGGCTCTCGAGCGGGCGCGACTGTGCCGACGCCCAGGCGCCCAGCCGGGAGCCACGGGCCCGCGTCGCGAAATAGGCGTCGGCCTCGCCATCGCTGACGCTCGAGACGAGGCCGCGCACGCGGACCTGCCGCCTCAGGCTTTTCCAGTGGAACAGCAGCGCGGCCTTGCCCGAGGCGGCGAGCTCGCGGCCCTTGGCGCTTTCGAGGTTCGTATAGAAGACGAACCCACGGTCATGGCCGCGGGCTGCCGGGTCGAGCCCCTTCAGCAGCACCATGCGCACGTTCGGCAGGCCATCGGCATCGACGGTCCCGAGCGCCAGGGCGTTCGGGTCGTTCGGCTCCTTGCCCTCGGCCTCACGCAGCCATTGCTCGAAGAGCGCGAAGGGCTCGTCGGCAGCCGTGAAATCGGCGTCCCCCGCAGCGGTCGCGGCCCTGCCATTGTCGTCCACGCCTCAGTCTCCTTCAGCCGAGCCTGCGAAACGGCCGTAAACCAACTGTTAAGGCCGGTCGGGCAACCTGCTATGATCAGGAGCGTTGCCGTCTCCGTCGAGAGTTGTCGAGTCTTGTCATGCGTCTCAGTTGGTTCGTGCGCTCCGCCGGCCGTTCGGCCGCGATCGCGCTTCTCGCCGGTCTCCTGCCCGTCACCGTCCAGGCGGAGAGCGGCGCCCAGGGCCGTGACCGCGGCTCCGGCTGCGATTGTCCGGCGCAGGCTGGTGCCGATCCGGCCTCCCGGCGAGAGCGTTACGAGTTCAAGCCGCTCTACGATGCGCGCGACGAGGCTGCCGCGCTCGAGGCCGTGCAGGTGGCGCTCACGGAGGTCGGCGACGGCTCGACCTATGTCTGGTACCGGCACGGCGGGCGGCTCTCTGGGCTCGTTCAGCCGACGCAATCGTTCGAGGATGCGCTGGGCCGCGTCTGCCGGCACATCGTGGTGACGCTCAACGATGCGAGCCGCTCGCGCCGCGCCGAGGGCATTGCCTGCCGCCTGGCGGACGGCCATTGGCAGCTCGACGGCTGAAGCGTCGCAGCCGCGCTCGCCGTGCGGCGTGCCGCAATGGGTGACAACGCGTTTGCATTGGGCAAGAGTTGGCGATCCAGAAGGACGCCAACGAGGACCGTATGACCGCCGCCCCATTGGATTATGCCGGCCTGCTGCGCAACGACCTGCCCCCGGCGGCAGTGAAGTATGCCGGCTTTCCGAAATACAACTTCGTCGGTGGCCACAACGATGCCGATAGCGTTCCCGTGGCAGACTTGCGCGCCGCGGCCGACGCCGTCCTCGCGCGCGAAGGTCGCACGCTTGCCACCTATGGCCTCGAGAGCGGGCCGCAGGGCTACAAGCCGCTGCGCGAGTTCCTGGTCAGGAAGCTCGCGGCCGATGCCGGCATCGCGTGCACCGCCGACGAGGTTCTGATCACTGGCGGCTCGTCGCAGGGCATGAACCTGATCAACGAGCTGCTGATCGGCCCCGGTGACACGGCCATCATCGAGCAGGCCAACTACGGCGGCGCCATCACGCGGCTGAGGCGGGCAAAAGCCAATATCGTGGCGATCCCGCTCGACAAGGACGGCATGGATGTCGCCGCCCTCTCCTCGGCCCTCGACCAGCTGAAGGCGAAGGGCGTGCGCCCGAAGTACATCTACACCATCCCGACGGTGCAGAACCCGACCGGCTCGGTGATGCCGGAGGCGCGCCGGCGCGAGATTTTGGCGCTGGCCGGGCAGCATGGGGTGCCCATCTACGAGGACGACTGCTATTCGGACCTGACATTCTCGGGTGTGCGTCCCCCCGCCTTCTATGGCCTAGCCGGAGCGGGCAACAACCACGTGATCCACATCGGCTCGTTCTCGAAGTCGATCGCGCCGGCGCTGCGACTCGGCTTCCTCGTCGCGAGCTGGCCGCTGATGGGCCAGATCCTGGCGCTGAAGAACGACGCCGGCTCGGGCGCCCTCGAGCAGATGGTGCTCGCCGAGTATGCGTCCAAGCACTTCGACGGCCACGTGAAGGCGTTGCGCGGCACTCTGAAGCGAAAGGCGGACGTGCTGGTCGAGGCGGTCTCGGCCGAGTTCGGCACGGCGGCCGAGTTCGACAAGCCCACCGGCGGCATCTTCCTGTGGATCAAGCTGCCGGACGCGGTGGATACGCGAAAGCTGTTCCAGGCCGCGGCCAAGGCCGGCGTGGCTCTGAACCCCGGTCCGGAATGGGCGGTCGGCGAGGACTATTCCAAGTCACGGCTGCGGCTGTGTTTCGCCAACCCGAGCGAGGCGCAGATTCGTGAAGGCCTCGCGGTCCTTGCCGACGTCTGCCACAAAGAGTTCGGCGTACCGATCCGGGGCCGCAACGTCGGTAGGTCGTAATAATAGAAAACAGGTCCCGTCGCTGGACGGGACCTGTCGCAAATATCGGGACACCAGCCGCCTGAAACGATCTGGCGAGAAGTTGCGAGGATCAGTTTCCAGCTCAGGCCGGAGCTGCCGCCGACTTCATCGCGCCGCGGCGCTTGTTGGCCAGCTTCCTGGCGCGAAGCCGGGAGCCGAGCGTCACACCGACGCTGCTCGTCGGCTTCTTCGGCGCAGCCGCCCGCTTGGCCTTGCGCTTGCGCTTCTCGATGTTGCGCGGCGAGCGCGCGCCGGGACCTGACGGCATGAGGGGAGGCTCCGTGGAAGAGAGTGTTGCGCGATCCCTAGTGGGAAACGCGAGTTTTCACAAGTCTGTCGTGCAGACCGGCTTCATCGCTTGCCGAACAGCCTGTGCTCGGCGCGGTCACCCGGTTTGAGCCCGATCTTGCTGGCAATGCCGGCCTTCAGCTCGAGCACGGCTGCGACGTCACCGTTGGAGGCGATGACAGCCTCCGAGAACGGCTCGGTCCCACGCTCGATGCGGTGCACCACACCATCCGCGCGAATGAAAACCATATCCAACGAGATGTAGGTGTTCTTCATCCACATCGTGGCCTCCTGGGGAGGCTCGTAGGGGAAGATCATGCCGGCATCGTCGGCGAGACTGCGGCGGAACATGAGGCCCCGCGCCTTCTCGCCCGGCGTGTCTGCAACCTCGATCGTGAAGGTGTGCTCGCCGCTGGCGGTGATCAGCTTCAAAGGTTCCTTGCGCATCTCGGCCAGCGCGGATGAGGACGGTGCCGACAGCAGCACGAGACCAACTAACGCCAACAGGGCCGCGATTGTCGCAGCCCTGTCGTAGAAGATTGCGTAGGTCTTGTGCATGACGTCCACCGTTTTGCTTGCCGGACGGACGTCGATGCCGTGGGGGACCGATCAGTGCGCCTGGATGCCAGAGGTCAGCCCGTCGGGCCTCAGCTCGGCTGCCATGCAACCCTTCTCGCCCATCCCCCAGCGTACCTGGACGATCTGGCCGGGGCGCAGCTCGGTGAATCCGAAGCGGCGCAGCGTCTCCATGTGGACGAAGATATCGGGTGTGCCCTCACCGCGCGTCAAGAAGCCGAAGCCACGGACCCGGTTGAACCACTTGACCATCGCCCGCTCCCAGCCGCTCTCCGGCGTCACCACGACATGGGTGCGCTGCGGCAGCTGCGAGGGGTGGATGGCCGTGCTTTCGTCCATGCTGAGGATGCGGAAGGCCTGCATCCCCTTGGGGCGGCGCAGCACCTGGGCATGCACCCGCGCACCTTCGTACGCGGTCTGGTGGCCACCCGCTCTGAGGCACGTCACGTGCAGGAGCACGTCGGGCAGGCCGTTGTCGGGAACGATGAATCCATAACCCTTGGAGGCATCGAACCACTTGATCGAGCCGGCGATCTCGAAAACCTCGAGCCCACCCGCAACCTCGCCCGTGAGCTCGTCCTTGAACGACTCCGGTGCATCCGGAAGCAACTTTGTTGCGTCCCCCATGCGTAACCCCGCTACATGACGATTTGAACTCGAGACATCGGCAGCCCTTTATGCCGGCGCCCCGCCGCACACCCCCGGATCGGCTCGATTGCCCCCTCACCGACGACGCTGTGCGACGAGCCGACATAGGCATGCAGCTTGCGGACGTGTCTACCCCGATCTTGCCGAAAAACAGACTTCCGATCGGGTCGCCCATCGCTGCGATGCGTCGCAGAGACGGTGCCTAGATCGTTGATTTCGCGTTGGAAAAAATGTCATCGGAACGAGTGTAAATGCTTTGTTATCCCCTGTGCATATCGTGAGCGGAATCGCCGCCAGATCGTGACCAAACCGTGGCGAAACTTGGCTGAATGACGTCCAAAAATACGGGCATGGCCGAATCAGCGGCAGCCGATTCGCGGCTTCCGCGGCCTGCCGCTTTTCGTGTCAGGCGGGCGAGCGGTCACCGGGACACGTTGCATCCGGAGGCCCGCGGCCACACTATGAGTGCTGGCCCGACACAATCCCGGAGAGCGACCTGATGCGCTACCTGCATACCATGGTGCGAGTG
Source organism: Hyphomicrobiaceae bacterium (assembly GCA_050249405.1). GTDB lineage: Bacteria > Pseudomonadota > Alphaproteobacteria > Rhizobiales > Hyphomicrobiaceae. The sequence continues at coordinate 14,462 of JBFWQN010000023.1, forward strand.
ACCAGCATCGAGGCGAGCCTCGACTTCTACTGCAGCAAGCTCGGCATGAAGGAGGTACGTCGTGTCGAAAGCGAGGCGGGCCGTTTCACGCTCGTCTTTCTGGCCGCGAGCGAGGACGAGGCGAGCGGACGGGAGTCGAGAGCCCCCTTGCTCGAGCTGACCTACAACTGGGACCCCGAGGCCTACACCGGCGGTCGCAACTTCGGGCATCTGGCGTTCGAGGTGGATGACATCTATGCGACCTGCGACCGGCTGATGAAGGCCGGCGTCACCATCAACCGTCCGCCCCGCGATGGCCGCATGGCGTTCGTGCGCTCCCCCGACAACATCTCGCTCGAGCTCCTGCAGAAAGGCGACGCGAAGCCCAAGGCCGAGCCCTGGGCTTCGATGCCGAACACGGGCGTATGGTGAGGTGACGAGAACGCCACCTCCCCGGCCCAGCGCCGTCGTCGTCGGTGCGGGGCCGGCGGGGCTGATGGCCGCCGACGTGATGTCGGCTGCCGGCGTCGCGGTGACCGTCATCGAGCGGATGCCCTCGCCGGCGCGCAAGCTGTTGATGGCGGGACGGGGAGGACTGAACCTCACCCACAGCGAGCCACTAGCGGCATTCCTCGGCCGCTACGGGGCAGCCGCGGAGTGGATGCAACCTTTCATCGAGGCTTTTCCGCCGTCTGCGCTCGTCGCTTGGGCGGAGGAGCTGGGTCAGTCGACATTCGTCGGCACCAGCGGCCGCGTCTTCCCAAAGGCAATGAAGGCATCGCCGCTGCTGCGGTCCTGGCTCGCGCGGCTGGCCGACCAGGGTGTCGTGCTGCGACCTCGTCATCGCTGGCTCGGGCTCGGCGAGGACGGCTGCGTGATCGCCGAGCAATCAGGCGGTAGCGAGGTGCGGCTCCCGGCAGATGCCGTCGTGCTGGCCCTCGGAGGCGCGTCGTGGCCTCGTCTCGGGTCCGATGGAAGCTGGTTGCCGATCGTCACCGGGTGGGGTGTCGCCGTCACGCCGCTGGCGCCTGCGAATGCCGGCATCCGCGTGCCCTGGTCCGACACCTTCGCCGCTCGCTTCGCGGGCACGCCGCTGAAGCGCACGCGCATCGTGGCCGGTGGCGGGCACCATGCAGCCGGCGAGCTGGTGGTGACGCGCTTCGGGCTGGAGGGTGGGCCCGTCTACGCCCTCTCAGGCTACATCGGAGCGGCCGTCGCCGCCACCGGCGCGGCGGTCATCGAGGTCGATCTCAGGCGCGACCTCGACATTCCGGCCCTTGCCGGCCGGCTGGAGCGTCCGCGCGGCAAGCAATCGGTGACCAACTGGCTGCGCAAGGCCGCCGGCCTGCCGCCCGTCGCCATCGGCCTGTTGCGCGAGGTGCTCGGCAGCGAGCTTCCGCGCGATCCGTGGGATCTCGCCATCGCCATCAAGCAGTTGCCCCTGAGCACCCCCGGCTTCACCGGCCTCGAGCGCGCGATCTCGACGGCCGGCGGCATCCGCCGCGAGGAGGTCGACGCGCGCCTGATGCTGCATCGTCGCCCCGGCGTCTTCGTCGCCGGAGAGATGCTCGATTGGGACGCACCGACCGGCGGATACCTGTTGCAAGGCTGCATTGCGACGGGCAAATGTGCCGGCCACGGTGCGCTGGCCTACCTCGGGATCGACATCCGGGAGCCGATTGCCGGCGACACGGCCCCATGATTCAGCGAGTGCCCGCCGCAGCGCGGGCCGGGAGACGACGATGCCGATTCTCAACCGAGCTGCCGGCCTCAAGGAGGAGATCACGGCGTGGCGACGGGATTTCCACGCCAACCCGGAGACCTCCTACGACGTGCACCGCACGGCGGGCATCGTCGCAGAGAAGCTGCGTGCGTTCGGTTGCGACGACGTGGTGACGGGAATCGGACGGACGGGCGTCGTCGCCGTCATCAAGGGGCGCAGCGACACGTCGGGCAAGGTGATCGGCCTGCGCGCGGACATGGACGCGCTCCCGATCACGGAGATCACCGGCCTGCCGCACGCCTCGCAGGTGAAGGGCAAGATGCACGCCTGCGGCCACGACGGCCACACCGCCATGCTTCTCGGCGCCGCCAAATATCTGGCCGAGACGCGCAATTTCGACGGCACCGCCGTCATCGTCTTTCAGCCCGCCGAGGAGGGAGGGGCAGGAGGCCAGGCGATGGTGCGCGACGGCCTGATGGACCGTTGGGGCATCCAGGAGGTCTATGGCCTGCACAATATGCCGGGACTGCCGCTCGGCAATTTCGCATTGCGCCCCGGCCCGCTGATGGCGGCTGCCGATACGTTCGACATCGCCATCGAGGGAAATGGTGCGCACGCCTCGCGTCCGCATGCCGGCATCGACCCCGTCGCCGTCGGCTGCCAGCTCCACGGCGCCCTGCAGACGATCGTCGCCCGCAACATCGACCCGTTGAAGAGCGCGGTGGTCTCCGTCACGATGTTTCATGCGGGTGAGGCGACCAACGTCATCCCGCAGACGGCCCGGTTGCAGGGCACGGTCCGCTCGCTCGAGCAACGCGTGCGCGACACCATCGAGCGGCGCATGGGCGAGATTTGCGCCGGCATCGCCACGGCGCACGGGGCCAAGATCGGCCTTGCCTATCGCCGCGGCTATCCGGTGACCGAGAACCACGAGCGCCAGACCGCCTTCGCGGCCGCGGTCGCCCGCGAGGTATCGGGCGAGGCGGCCGTCGACGACGACATGGTGCCGGTGATGGGCGCGGAGGACTTCTCCTACATGCTCGCATCGCGCCCCGGCGCCTTCATCTTCATGGGCACTGGTGCTGGTCCGGGACTTCATCATCCCGCCTACGACTTCAACGACGAGGCGATTCCCACAGGCGTCTCGTTCTGGGCGCGGCTGGTCGAGAAGGCCATGCCGGCCGCGTGAGGGAGGGGTCGGCTTCGGCCGGCGTGGAGCGCCTGCGACACACGGTCAGCCCGGCGCGACTTGCCGCGCGCCGCCCGATCGGTTTTTTTGCCGGCGTCGCGAGGGACGGGGAAACAACGAAAATGCTCACTTTCATCGTGCGCCTGATGGGCCAGATCGGCACCGCGGCCCGCATCATGGTGCCCACCTTCGGGGTCGCCGGCATCCTTGTGATGAGCCGGACTCCGGACCTCTGGGCGATGACCGACGCCGACGGCAAGGTGAACAGCCTGCCCTTCGTCACCATCGCCTGTCTCGCGGTCACGCTCGTCATGCTGATCCGGTGGCGCCAGCCCTGATCGAGCCCCATCGCTTCCGTCCCCGTTAGAGCGGCGCCGCCCCCGCGCTGGGGGCGGCATAGTTGCGTCTGTCTACCGAGGCTGCTGCTTCGACGGCGCGGTCTTGCCACGCTTGGAGATAGTGCCCTTCGCGCCCGGCGTCCCGCCCATGCCTACGCGCTGGGCGCAGTCGCACGATTCGCCCGCACGGGGCTGGCGCCAGGGGCGGCAATCGGGTCAGAATGGCGTCGAGAGGGTGCCGACCAAACGGGGACGGGCATGCAGGACTATGACTACATCGTCGTCGGGGCCGGCTCGGCGGGCGCAGCGCTGGCGTCCAGGCTTTCCGAGAATCCACGCCATCAGGTGCTGCTGGTCGAGGCGGGTGGTGACACGCACTACCTGTCGCGATTCCCGCTGAGCTTCGGCCTTTTCATCGAGAAGGCGGGCGTCAACTGGCTCTACCAGTCGGAGCCGGAGCCGAACACCGCCAACCGGCCGATCCCCGTCCCGCGCGGCAAGATGATCGGCGGCTCCTCGGCCATCAACGGTCTGGTCTGGGTGCGCGGCCAGCCGCTCGACTACGACACGTGGGCTCAGATGGGCGCGCGCGGGTGGAGCTGGGCAGACGTCGCGCCCGTGTTCACGCGCATCGAGAGTTACGAGAAGGGCGGCAAGTACGGACGGGGCACCGATGGACCGCTCAAGGTCACGGAGGTTCCGGACCAGAGCCCGCTCTACGACGCCCTGTTCAAGGCTGCGGTCGCGGCCGGCTACCGCGTCAACGACGACTACAACAGCGAGGACCAGGAAGGCATCGTCAAAACCCAGGCGAGCATCCATCGCGGCCTGCGCATGAGCGTCGCCCGCTGCTATCTTGAGCCGGCCCGCAAGCGCCCGAACCTGACCGTCGTCACCAACGCGGCCACGCGCAAGGTCGTTCTCGACGGCAAGCGCTGCACGGGCATCGTCTACCAGCAGGGCAGCCGCCTGGTCACGGCCAATGCCGGACGCGAGGTCATCCTGTGCGCGGGCGCGGTGGCGACGCCACAGCTGCTCGAGCTCTCGGGCATCGGCAACCCCGACATCCTTAAGCGGCACGGCATCGAGGTGCGGCACGCGAGCCCGTGGGTGGGCGAGAACTTCCGCGACCACCTCAACGCTCGAATCATCTGGCACGTCAACGACAGAAGCGTGTCCTACAACCATCGGGCCCAGGGCCTCGGCGCGCTCGGACAGGGCCTTCGCTACCTCACCTCGCGCGGCGGCTTCATCAGCCTGCCGTCGGCACCGATGCTGGCCTTCCTGCGCACCCGGCAAGACCTCGAGACGCCGGACGTCCAGATGCACATCGTCCCCTATGCCATCAAGGACCCGAAGACGCGGAAGCTGCAGGATTTCCCGTCGATGACCATGTCCTGCTACCAGCTCCGCCCGGAAAGCCTCGGCACCATACACATCCGGTCGGCGAGCCCCGATGACCAGCCTTCCATCCGCTTCAACTTCCTCGCCGATCCCATCGATCAGGCGGCCATGGTCGAGGGCTTCAAGATCGTGCGCAAGATCGTCGAGGCGCCACCGATGGACCACCTGCGCGGGCCCGAGTTCTCGCCGGGAAAGGACGTGCGGACCGACGACGAGATCCTCGACTGGATCCGCAAGAACTCGCAGACCGCCTACCACCCGATCGGCACCTGCCGCATGGGGCCGGCGGGGCAGCGTACCGTCGTCGACGACCGCCTCCGCGTGCATGGGCTGACGGGCCTGCGCATCGCGGACGCGTCGATCTTCCCGACCATGCCGTCCGGCAATACCAATGCGCCGGCCATCCTGGTCGGCGAGAAAGCCGCCGACATCCTGAAGGCCGACGCGGCCTGAGCCGTTCCGGGGACCGGGGCCCGACAGCAGAAGCGGACAGTTCATGCCGAAGCCCATCACGGCCGACTGCCTCGCCGAGATCGAGGGCGTCTCCCACGGGTTTTTCACGCGCGAGGGAGGCGTCTCCGAGGGTATCTACGGGGCACTCAACTGCGGCGCGGGCTCCAGGGACGACCGGACCCGTGTCCTCGAGAACCGCGCGCGCGTCGCAGCCCATCTCGGCGTCGGAGGCAGCCGGCTCGTGACCCTGCACCAGGTGCACAGCGCCGACGCCATCGTCGTCACCGAGCCGTGGGCCATCGGGGCCAATCCGAAGGCCGACGGCATGTGACCAACGTGCCGGGCATCGCGCTCGGCGCCCTGGCGGCCGACTGCGCCCCGGTGCTGTTCGCCGATCCCGAGGCCCGTGTCGTGGGTGCGGCTCACGCCGGATGGAAAGGGGCACTGACGGGGGTGCTCGAGGCGACGATCGAGGCGATGGGCCGCCTCGGCGCCCGGCCAAATCGGATCAGAGCCGTGCTCGGCCCCTGCATCGGACCCGGCGCCTACGAGGTCGGGCCGGAGTTCGAGGCGCGGTTTACCGAGGCCGATCCCGCGAACACCCGCTATTTTCGCCGGCCGGTCCCGGATGCGCGCCCGCGGTTCGACCTGCCGGCCTTCGTCCTCGACCGCCTCGCCCGGGCCGGCCTCGATACCGTGGAGAGCGTGACCGCCTGCACCTACACCGACGAGGAGCGCCTGTTCAGCTACCGGCGGGCCACGCATCGGGGCGAGGCCGATTACGGCCGGCAGGTCTCGGCCATCGTTCTGCTCTAGTTTTTCCACAAATAGCCGGCTTATGATCGATTGCGCGCGAAGTTTGCCACGGAAAAGCCGCGACGAGGCTGGACCGTGGTGGCTCCAGAGCGTAGAGGGCGAACAGGCGCAGAGTCGGAGGGATTCGCGTTCAGGCCGCAGGGTTCGTACGTCGGCTGCCGAGTAACAGCGGGAAGATCGAGCCAGAGGGGTCGTCGTCGTGACGGAACTCGACGCTGCTACGGCGTGGAAAAAGCATTCACCAGCCGGCGCCGCCATTATGATCGTCGTCGCCGGGCTCGGGCTCGCCGGCTGCGAAAGTGCCGGCAATATTCTCGGGGGTAATCAGGTCGCGACGGAAGCCGTGGCCCAGCCACCGCCGACGCCCGCCATACCACAGATGTGCGCCCGAGTGGCGCTCGCCCCGATCATCGGCGCGCCCGATGCCGTGGGCCAGCAGTTGCGCACCCAGCTCGTGCAGGCGGCCGAGAAGCAGAGAATCGGCGTGCTTGCCGATCGCGATGCATCCGCCGACTACGGGATGCGTGGCTATCTGGTCGCGGCCCGCGATCACGGCGGCATCAAGGTGTCCTACATCTGGGATGTCACCGATCCGTCCGGCAAGCGCGTCAATCGCATCACCGGCGAGCAGGTCACGCCGATTGTCACGGGTGCGAAGGATGCGTGGGGCTCCGTGACGCCCACGCTCACACAGGCGGTCGCCGACAAGGTCGCGACGTCGCTCGCGGCCTGGGCGCCCACTCAGGCGAGAACGTCGCCGCCGGCCGGTGTGCCCGTGGCAGCCGCGCGCGGCCCGGCGGTCGCCGCCGCCGGGGCAGGTGCCGGCTCGGTGTCGCCATCGGCCATGCCGCAGGTGTCAGCCACGGCGACAGCATCGTTGCCGCCCGCCGCAAGCACCGCTCCGATCGTGACGGGCGCGCCCGGCGACGGCAATGGAGCACTCGCCCAGGCGCTCGAGCGTGAGCTGGCGCGGCAGGGTGTAGACAGTGCAACGAGCCGCGGCTACCGGGTCGAGGGCAGCGTCACGATGGGCGCGCTCAAGGACGGCAAGCAGTCGATCCAGACCGACTGGCGCGTGAAGGACTCG
>JBFWQN010000024.1:0-21418 GCA_050249405.1 Hyphomicrobiaceae bacterium
ATCCAGGCGCTCAACATCGTCGAGCACGCCTGGATCGGCAAACCGCCCGCACTGATCAATCCGCCCGCCGGCAACTACCCGACGGCCGACGGATGGATCGCCGTGACTCTCGTCACCGAGGCGCAGTACCAGGCGATCTGCCGTGCCATTGGCCGTCCGGATCTGGCGACCGATCCGCGCTACTCGACGTTCGCCGCCAGGAGCGAGAATCTCGCCCTGCTTCGCCGCGAGATCGACGGCGCCCTCAAGACGCGACCGACGGCCGAGTGGGCCGCGGCATTCGCGCGGGAAGGGGCCCTGGCCGCACCGATCAACAACTACGGCGACTGGCTCGACGATAGTCACGTGGTGGCCGTGGATGCCGCGCCAGCCTACGAGCTGGCGACAGGCGAGACCGTCCGGATGCCGCACCTGCCGGGCGGCATCATGGACGATGCCGCGGTGCCGATCATCGGCGAGCACTCGCGGAGCTTGCTCGCCGAGCTCGGCTACACCCGCGAGGAGGTCGATGCCATGATCGGGCGCGGCGTGGTCATCGAGCTCGGCGGGGAATGAGGCCGAACGTGCAAGCCTGAGCGAGGGCGAGCGGCTTGGCGGCGATAGCGAGGAATGCGACGCTCGCAGCCCCCGCTTTTCGAGACGAAAGTGATCCATGCCCGCTGATACGGCCGAGACGTCGCTCCGACAGGCCCCCTACGGCCCCCAGCGCTACTTCGAGGACTTCGCGCTCGGGGAGCAGTTCTATATCCCGTCGCGAACGGTGACGGAGGCGCACTTCGCGGCGTTCCAGGCGGCATCGGGCGATAACCACCCGATCCACTACGATCGCGAGTACTGCAAGAGGCACGGGCATCGCGACCTGCTGGCCCATGGCTACCAGGTTGCCATCCAGACAGCGGCCGGAGCGGGCATCTTCCCGTTCCTGGTGCAGGACAGCCTCAAGGCCTTCATCGAGCAGTCGACGCGGTTCCTGGCACCCGTCTACGCGGGCGACACTCTCTATCCGATGCTCGAGGTCGCCGAGCTGAGGGCCCAGCGCACGACGGGCGTGCTCACGATGCGCTCCACGATCCGCAACCAGACCGACGTTCTGGTGCTCGACGGGATGCAGCGCTACCTGCTGCTGAAGCGCCCGGCCTGAGGCGTCGCGGCCGGCAGTGCCGCCGGCCGTTCTGCTTTGGCCTTCATTTCACCGGGCGCTGCTTGGCCCAGGCCACGTATTTGCGCGCCTTCTCGTGTGCCTCCTTGTAGTACTTGGCATACTCGTCGCCGACCATCACCCGAACCGTGAGCCCCTGATCCTCGAGCCGCTTGTTGTGCTCGGGATCGGCCATCGCCTTGGCCAGGATGCCGGCGATCGTCTTGACGATCTCGGGCGGCGTTCCCTTCGGTGCGGTGATGCCTCTGGTCGAGCTCGAGATGATCGTCGGAAAGCCCAACTCGACGGTCGTCGGCACGTCCGGCAGGAACTTCGAGCGCACCGTGTCCGTCACCGCGAGCGCGCGCGCCTGGCCGGCTTTCACGGGCTTGATGGCACCTCCGACGTTGTCGAAGGCGACGTCGACGTTGCCGGCGAGCGTCTCCTTGAGCTGTGCCGCGTTGCCGTCGAGGTGGACCAGCCTGAAGAAGGCTCCGGGATTGGCCTCCTCGGTCATCAGGATGTTCAGATGGTCGTCGGAGAGGATGCCCGTCGTCGCCGCCTTCACGGTATGCGGCTTGGCCTTCGCGGCCGCCATGAGGTCGGCGAAGGTCTTGTAGGGACTGTCGGCCTTGACCCACAGGACGCCCGGGTCGAGCACCTGATTGGCGACGGGAATGAACGAGTCCTCCGTGAACGTTGCCTTTCTCTCGGGATCGAGGACGACCGTGTTCATGCCCGGCAGCACCACGAAGCCGATGGTGTAGCCGTCGGGCTTGGAGCGTGCGAGCTCGGTCCAGCCAACCTGGCCGCCGGCGCCGGACTTGTTGACGACGACGATCGGCTGGCCGGCGAGCTTCTCCGCGATCGTCGCGACGATGCGGGCACCGACGTCTGTGCTACCGCCGGCCGGCGCCATGACGATGAGGTTGATGGCCCTGCTCGGGTAGGCTTGCGCACGCGCGGGGCCGGTCGCGAGCGCGGCCGCGAGCCCTGCACCGAGCCCGAGCGTCCTTCTGCGGTCGATCATAGCGGTTCCTCCGAAAGCGGCTCGTTGCCTCGTTATCGATGCTCGCGGGAGCACAGCTCCCGGCAGGCCGGCAGTCCATCGAGCCACGGGACGCGGCAAAGCGACGCTAGACCAGGGGCGGCCACCGTGTCACGGCCGAGCGGCGAGGCGGCGTCCGATTGACAGCGAGGCCGGGCGCCGACACCCTCGACACGCGATGTCGAGCGGCTGGACCACCAGAGGATTGCTTCATGACCGAGGCCATATTCACCCACCACTACGCCGAGGTGGGCGAGGTCATGCTGCATTTCGTGACCTGCGGCTCAGGCCCGCCGTTGGTGCTGCTGCACGGCTGGCCGCAGACCTGGTACGAGTGGCGCCTCGTGATGCCGGCACTCGCGGAGCGCTACACGGTGATCGCACCGGACCTGAGGGGCCTCGGCGATAGCTCTCGCCCGCTCTCGGGCTACGACAAGCGCACCATCGCCGGAGACATCTGGCAGCTCGTTGCGGAGAGGCTGGGGCACCGCAGCTTTCGCCTCGTCGGCCACGATTGGGGTGGCCCGACCGCCTTCGCATTGGCCGCCTCGCATCCCGAGGCCGTGAGCAAGCTCGCCATCGTCGATGTGGTGATCCCAGGCGACGGCGGCGACTTCAGCCAGGGCGGCCGGCGCTGGCATCACCAGTTCCACATGACGCCAGATTTGCCGGAGGCGCTCGTTGCCGGCCGGGAGCGCATCTATCTGCAATGGTTCTACGAGACGTTCGCCTACCGGCCGGGCGCTATCGACGAGAGAGCGCTCGACGAGTTCGTGCGCACGTACAGCAAGCCTGGAGCTCTGAGGGCGGGCTTCAATTATTATCGCGCCATCGGCGAGGACGCGCGAGCGAATGCGGCCCAACTCGCAACGGGCTTCCGCTTGCCGATGCCGGTGCTGGCCGTCGGCGGCGGCGTCAGCTACCCGCACGGCCGGGGCCGCGGCGCGGACGTGGAGGCGAGCATGCGTCGGGTCGCGACCGACGTCCGGGGCGTGGTGATCCCCGAATGCGGACATTTCGTTCCGGAGGAGGCGCCGGAGGAGCTGGCGCGACTGCTGCTCGAGTTCCTGGCATGAGTGAGCCCATGGCCCCGGCGAGCGAGCAATCTCCGACGCTCGACGGCCAACTGCGGTCCAGGGCGGACGGCACCGGCATCGAGGAAGCGTTCCTCCCGTCGCCGTGCGTGCAGAGCCACGCCGCCAACCTGATGCCGCTGCCGGGCGGCGACCTCGGCTGCGTCTGGTTTGGCGGCACGCAGGAGGGAAAGAGCGACATCTCGATCTATTTTTCCCGCCTTCCCCGCGGCGCAAGAGCATGGACAACACCCGTGCGTCTCTCGGACGATGCGGATCGCTCCGAGCAGAATCCAATCCTGTTTCCAGCCCCTGACGGCACCTTGTGGCTCCTGCACACGGCACAGCGCTCGGGCAATCAGGACACCTCGGTCGTGCGGCGCAGCATCTCTCGCGATGCCGGAGCCACGTGGGGGCCGGCCGACGTGCCCATCGACGAGCCGGGCACGTTCGTGCGCCAGCCGCTCGTGGTGCTGGACAACGGGGACTGGCTGCTACCCTGCTTCCTGTGTCGCACTGCGCCGGGCACGCGCTGGCTCGGCGACCAGGACAGCAGCGTCGTGAGGATCACCTCCGACCAGGGGCGCACCTGGCGCGAGGTGACGGTGCCCCAGAGCACGGGCCTCGTGCACATGAACATCGTGCCGGGCGGGCGTGGCGGCCTCGTTGCGCTGTTCCGCAGCCGCTGGGCCGACAACATCTACCGGAGCCGCTCGTCGGACGGCGGCCGCACATGGTCGCCGCCGATCGCGACGACGCTGCCCAACAACAATTCGTCGATCCAGGCGACCCGCCTCGCCGACGGTCGCATTGCGCTGGTTTTCAACAACATCGCGCGGACGGCGGCAACCGAGCGACGTGCTTCGCTTTACGACGAGATCGAGGACGACGACGGCGCGATCGAGACGGCCGCCGCGCCTCAAGTCCGTGCCGGCGGCGGGCAGGCTTTCTGGGGCACGCCCAGGGCGCCGGTGACGCTGGCTGTCTCGGCCGACGACGGCGAGACATGGCGTGTCGTGGCCGACCTGGAGACCGGCGACGGCTATTGCCTGACCAACAACTCCGAGCAGCGGCTCAATCGCGAGCTGTCCTATCCGAGCATCGCGCAGTCGCCGGATGGCTGGCTTGAGGTCGCGTTCACCTATCACCGCCAGGCGATCAAGCATCTCCGCGTGCCGCTGGCCCTGCTGGAAAGACCGGGGCCGACGCCGCGCGGCTAATCCCGGCCCCGCATGAAGATCAGGCAGGCGCGTGCATAACGACGAGGCCAATGTGCGGTGGCCTATGGCCCGAGGGCCGATTATATTGCCACTCCGAGGCACTCAAGCCGCGTGGCAGGCTCTTCATGAAATTCGACTGCATCGTGCTCGGCGCAGGCATGGTCGGCATCTCGTGCGCGCTTCATCTGCAAGCACGCGGCCGCTCCGTGGCGCTGCTCGACCGCCGTGGACCTGCGGAGGAGACATCCTACGGCAACGCGGGCATGATCCAGCGCGAGGGCGTCGTCCCGTATATGTTTCCGCGCGAGTGGGCGACGATCTTCAAGTACGCGCTGAACAACAGCTCCGAAGCCTACTATCATCTCTCCAGCTTGCCGCGCATTGCGCCTTGGCTCATCCGCTATTGGGCCGCCTCCACGCCTGAAGGCGAGGCGCGCAGTGCGCGGGCCATGCTGCCGCTCGTCGAGCGATCGATCACGGAGCACGAGCCACTGCTCGAGGCCGCGGGCCTGATGAGCCTGGTGCGGCGTGACGGCTATCTTCGCGTATTCCGCACAGCAGCCGCGCTCGAGGCAGCACGCGCCAAGGACGAGAAGGCGCGGCGCCTTTACGGCATCTCCAGCAAGGCGCTCGACGCGCAGGCGCTCGAGGCTATGGAGCCGCATCTCTCCGACGATCTGGTGGGCGCACTGCATTTCACCGACCCGATCAGCGTTGCCGATCCAGGCGCGGTTGGGAAAGGCTATGCCGACCTGCTGGTCAAGAGGGGCGGACGAGTGCTCGAGGGCGAGGCGCGGACACTGACGCAAGCCACGGGCGGCGGCTGGAAGGTCGCGACCCGCGACGGCTGGTGCGAGGCGCGCGACATCGTGGTGGCACTCGGCCCGTGGGCCGACGATCTGCTCCGAGGACAGGGCCTGCGCGTGCCTCTCGGCTGGAAACGCGGCTATCACATGCACTACCGTCCGGAAGGCAATGCCAGCCTCGGCCGGCCGGTGATCGATGCCGAGCGCGGCTATTGCCTGGCCCCGATGAGCAAGGGCATCCGCTTGACGACAGGCGCCGAGTTCGCGTGGCGTGATGCGGCGGGGTCTCCGGTGCAGCTCGGCAGGGCGGAGACCGCTGCGCGCGAGATTTTCCCGATTGGAAACGGTCTCGATGCCGAGCCATGGCTCGGCCGTCGACCCTGCATGCCCGACATGGTGCCCGTCATTGGGCCGACACCCGGGAAGCCGGGCTTATGGCTGGCGTTCGGCCATGCGCACCTCGGCTTCACGCTGGGTCCCGTCACGGGCCGGCTGCTGGGCGAGATGATGACCGGCGAAGCGCCGTTCACCGATCCCGCTCCCTATCGAGTCGACCGGTTCTGACGATCCGGCCGCCTTCGAGAATGGCCACACTTAGATGTGGAACTGGAACTGAGAAGCCGACAGGAGCGTATGGCTGACCACGTTCTGCAGGACGATGGCATCGTTGTCGCCGAGCCGAAGCTCGGCGTGCCCATCGACGGTGACGAGCCTGTCGCTCGAAAGCAGCTGGTCGAAGCTCGTGATGCCGGCAAAGCCCGACAGTACGATGCTGTCCGTTCCGCTGATGCCGAAATCCGCAATCGTATCGACGCCGTCGCCGAGATTGAACACGATGACATCGTCGCCGCCGCCGAGCGTGATGAGGTCGTTGCCTTTGCCGGCGGCAATGACGTCGTTTCCTGACGTGCCGGCGATCAGATCGGCACCACTGGTGCCGGCGATGGTGATCATCGGCTTATCGGCAGCGTTGCTGTCCGAAACGGCGGACGTGCTCGATTCGACCGTGGACTTTTCGCTGCCCGCCACGCTGAGGGTAGGCTCCAGCATGGCCTGCAAAGCCGTCGAGCCGATGTCGGCCACGAGCCCGTAGGTCCCTGTCGCCGCGGCCAGTGCATAGTCGTCGAGGCCGTCCAGAAACGACACGACACTCTGGCCATTCACGGCCGAGACCATGTCCGACGAGCTGAAGCCCGTCTGCGACCAGGGGTCGAGACCCTGAAACCCGAATGGCTCGATCGGGGTGAGCCCGTCCGGCCAGGAGGCGCTGGTCAGCGTTACCGCCATATCCAACACGACGTCGAACAGGCTGCTGCCAGCCGACAACAGGTCGCTGGCGCTCAAGCTGACACCGTGCACGGCCTCGTAGAGGATCGAGCCGTCGTCGCTGGTGCGCGCCATCGACGTGACGGTGCCGGACAGTCCGCCCGCGCCCATTGTGAAGTCGCCCACGGAGCTGAAAAGTCGGGTCTCGCTGCCGTCCGAGTTCAGGATCACGATCTCGTCGTCGTCGCTGCGCACGACGGCGATGAAATCCACCTCGTCCCAGCGCGAAAGCGTGCCGCCTGACGAATATTGGGTGCGAGTTGCCATCAATCTCTCCCGTCGCCGTTCGGACGACAGCCATCAATCTCGCACGGCTCTCGCCATGCCGGATCAGAATTATGGTCCAGTCGCCGCCGAAAGTCGACTCGCACGACGGAGCCGCTCTCACGCGGTTCGAGAAGGCTCAGAGCTTCCAAGGCGAGCCGGATCATCCCGCGGTTCGCTGATCCGACCGCCGTCAAGCAGCGGTGCCAACAGCGAGCCGCTCACCGCAGGTGCTCACGCTTCTTTGAATACGGTCCGACCCGTTCCCCATTTACACACGATCGAACATCGTTTAGGAATGGGTCATCAAGGCGTCACGATGCTGACGCCATCGACCCTGACACCTCCCCGAAATGGGGACCGAACTCGAAGGAACCGATCCATGAAGACGCTCCTCGGCTCGCTTCTCGCCCTGGGCCTGCTGTCGACGGCGGCAAGCGCACAATACTGCCCCCCCGGATACGGCTCCGGCTACGGCTATGGTCCACGCACCAGCTTCCACCGCTCGACGCAGGCCATCGTTCCCGCCGAGGCGATGCCGGCCGCCGCTCCCGAGGCTCCTGTCGGCGCCCCGATCGAGCCGTCGCCGGCCCCAGAGGCCGCCGCCCCGGCCGCGCCCGAGGCTCCGCCGAAGTAACCATCGTTTTGTGCTGGCAGGCTGCAAATCGGCCTGCCGGTGCCGCCACCTCCCCTTCCTCGACCGCAAAGGAGCCCCTCCTCCCCTGCCGCGGCGCGTCTTGCCGCTTCCTCCCTTTCCCCATGTTTCCTGGCAAGGCATGGCAACTCACCCACCGGAGCGATCGCTCCGGTGGGCTTTTTGCAAAGTTGTGTCGGCACCGGAGCCCGCACGCGCGATCGGTCCGAAGGTGACATTGTCACCGACAGGAGGGGCACCGCCCCCTTAACCTTCGATCAGCTTCAGCGAACCGGAGGGTGCTCGAATGACCTCGAACGTCGGCGGCATGGACCGCATTCTGCGCATTGTTGCAGGCATTGTGCTCATTGCTCTGGTCTTCGTCGGCCCGAAGACGGCCTGGGGCTGGATCGGTGTCATTCCGCTTCTGACCGGCCTCGTGAGCTGGTGTCCGCTCTACGTGCCGCTCGGCATCTCCAGCTGCCCACGCAAATCCTGAGCCCCTCGCGGGCCACCGACTGCAATCTGGCGGGCCTCCGCATCGAGGCGGACGGCTTCCTCCGGGAAGCGAACGGCGTCGCGCGAAATCGGGCACCTTTGTCAGGATCGGCGGAGGCGCCATATCCAGCTTGGCGGCGCCGTCGATACAGCCGTCGCCTGGGAGCGTGGAAGCGCCTTCGCGCTCACCGCGTCCCGTAAGCCTGCCCCGCCCGACCGTGCTGGAGAAGGCCATGCATCGCTACCCCATCGATACCACCGTGAAGCCCGAGGTCGCGGGCTTCTACGACCCCGACACCTCCACCATCTCGTACGTGGTGAAGGACCCGGCCTCCAAGGCCTGCGCCATCGTCGACAGCGTCATGGACCTCGACTACGCGGCGGGCCGCATCTCGTTCGGCTCGGCCGATCAGCTGATCGACTACGTCCGCGCCAACGAGCTCGAGCTCCAGTGGCTCATCGAGACGCACGTTCATGCCGACCACCTGTCGGCCGCGCCCTTCATTCAGGCGAGGCTCGGCGGCAAGATCGGCATCGGTGCGAGCATCAAGGTCGTGCAGGACGTCTTCGGCAAGGTCTTCAACGAGGGCACCTCATTCCGGCGCGACGGCAGCCAGTTCGACCGCCTGTTCGAGGACGGCGACACCTATTCGGTCGGCTCGATGACGGCCTTCACGATGGCCACTCCCGGTCACACGCCGGCCTGCATGACGCACGTGATGGGCAACGCGGCGTTCGTCGGCGACACACTCTTCATGCCGGACGGCGGCACCGCCCGCGCGGATTTTCCCGGCGGCGATGCGCGCACGCTCTACCGCTCGATCCGGAAGGTGCTCGAGACGCTGCCCGGCTCGACCCGCCTCTTCATGTGCCACGACTACCAGCCCGGGGGCCGCGAGGTGCAGTGGGAGACCACCGTCGCCGAGGAGCGGGCCTCGAACATGCACGTGCGCGACGGCATCACGGAGGATGAGTTCGTGGCCATGCGGACAGCGCGGGACAAGACGCTCGGCATGCCGCGGCTCATCCTGCCGTCACTGCAGGTGAACATGCGCGCCGGCCACTTGCCCGAGCCCGACGACAGCGGCCGGCGGTTCCTTAAGCTGCCGCTGAACGCTTTCTAGCCAGACGACCTACGTTTTGTTCCGGAGCTGCACCGGCCAAGCCGCCAGCGCAGTTGCTTTATCGCGGCCCGCCGCTAGGCTTCGTTTGTTTATGCTTCAGGGCGGGCCAAATGGGACAAGATTTTCTCTCCGTCCTCTCGGGGACGATGGTGGGGACCGTGCTCGGCCTCATCGGCGGTGGCGGCTCGATCCTGGCGGTGCCACTCCTGGTCTACGTGGTAGGCGTCCCGTCTCCTCACGTCGCCATCGGCACCAGCGCGATCGCCGTAGCCCTCAGCGCTTTGTCGAGCCTCCTCGCCCACGTTCGCCTCGGCAACGTGCGCTGGCCGTGTGCCCTCACCTTCACCCTGGCAGGGGTGATCGGCGCTGCCGTCGGCTCGACGCTGGGCAAGGCCTTCGATGGCCGCAAGCTGCTCCTCCTCTTCGGGGTGCTCATGATCGTCGTCGCGGTGATGATGCTGCGGCGGCGTAGCGACGGCGCCTCGCGGTTCGTGCCGCTCACGCGCGAATCGGCCGGAACGTTGGCACCACGGCTGGCGGGCTACGGCGCGGCAACGGGGCTGCTCGCCGGCTTCTTCGGCATCGGCGGCGGGTTCCTGGTTGTGCCGGGCCTCATTGCCGCGACCGAGATGCCACTCCTCGCCGCCATCGGCTCCTCTCTCGTGTCGGTGACCGCATTCGGCATGACGACGGCAGCCAACTATGCCGCATCCGACCTCATCGACTGGCGGCTGGTTGCGCTGTTCGTCGCCGGTGGGGTTCTCGGCAGCCTCGTCGGAGGCCGGCTCGCGCAGCGCCTCTCGACCCGCAAGGCGGCGCTGACGCAGGTCTTCGCTGGCATCGTGGCCAGCGCCGGACTTTACGTCGTGTGGCGCGGCATTGCCGGCTGAGGCCGCGAAAAGGGGATTTCCCTCGCCCTGGCTGCTGCTAAGCTCGCTGCGAGCACAGACACGACGACGGGGAAAGACGCCATGAAGCTGATGATGTTCGCCAAGGGCCAGGGCACGAGCCTGGGTCTGGTCGATGGTGCTACCGTCATCGACCTCGCCGCAGCAGACGGCGCGCTCCCGACGACGCTGCAGGCATTGATCGAGGCGGGGCCGTCCGCGACGGCTCGGCTGAAAGCCGCGACGGCCAACGCGCCGGCGCACGCCAGGCTGCCTCTTGCATCGGTCAAGCCGGCGCTACCGATCGCCCAGCCGCCGAAGTTCGTCTGCGTCGGCCTCAACTATCTCGAGCACGCCAAGGAAGGCGGGCATGCGCCGCCGACCTATCCGTCGTTCTTTCCACGCTGGTCGAACTCTCTCGTTCCCGCCGAGGCGCCGGTGGTCCGCCCCAAGTGCTCGATCCAGCTCGATTACGAGTGCGAGCTGACGATCGTCGTCGGCAAGGGCGGCCGCCATATTCCCGAGGCAAAGGCGCTCGACCACGTCTTCGGCTACACCATCTTCAACGACGTCTCGGTCCGCGATTTCCAGCGCAAGACCTCGCAATGGCTGCCGGGCAAGAACTTCGACGGCACGGGCCCTCTCGGCCCTGTCGTGGTGACGGCCGACGAGCTGCCACCGGGCGCGGCTGGGCTCGATATCATGACCCGAGTCAACGGCGAGACGATGCAGTCGTCGAACACCAGCGACATGATCTTCCCGGTCGCCCGCATCATCGCCACGCTGTCCGAGTTCATGACGCTCGAGGCCGGCGACCTGATCGCGACCGGCACCCCCTCCGGCGTCGCTCACGCCAGGAAACCGCCCGCCTGGATGAAGGCCGGCGACACCGTCGAGATCGAGATCGAGAAGATCGGCATCCTGCGCAACAGGATCGTCGACGAGGCTTGAGCTATTCCGTCCGCCAACCGCCATCTACGTCATGCCCGCGCGGGCGGGCACCCACGGCGGCTATCGTCGAGTTCGCACCAAGTCGTGGGTCCCCGCCTTCGCGGGGAAGACGCCGAGCAAGCATGCGTTAGGGAGCAGCCAATGTCGAAAGCCGAAGCGATCTCTGATTCGAGCGACCTCCTCGTCAGCCGCCAGGACGGCGTGCTCACCCTCGCCTTCAACCGCCCGTCGGCGCGCAATGCGCTGACGCCCGCCATGCTGGAGCGGCTCGGCGCCGAGCTCGCCGCGGCCGAGCTGGATCATGATGTCGGCTGCATCGTGCTCACCGGCGTCGGTGACGCCTTCTGCGCCGGCGGCGACGTGAAGGCGATGGCACGCATGAATGCCACCGGCACGGCGCCCGACCCGCTGGTGCGCATGGAGAGGCAGCGCCAGTCGCACCGCCTGACGTCGCTTCGCCTTTATCAGATGGGGAAGCCCACGCTCGCCGCGCTGCCTGGAGCCGCCGCCGGCGCCGGCTTCTCGCTGGCGCTCGCTTGTGACATGCGCATTGCCGCAGATACGGCCACCATGACCACGGCCTTCGCCAAGGTCGGCCTCACCGGCGACTACGGCGGCACCTACCTGCTCACCCAGCTCGTCGGCCCTGCGAAGGCGCGCGAGCTCTACCTCCTCGCCGACCTCGTCGACATGAAGGAGGCGCTCCGCCTCGGCATGGTCAACTGGGTGGTGCCGCGGGCCGAGCTCGAGGCACGCACGATGGAGATCGCCAAGCGCCTCGCCAATGGCCCTCGCGTCGCGCACCGGCTGCTGAAGGACAACCTGAACCGGGCGCTCAACGCCACCTTCGCCGAGTGCCTCGACCTCGAGAGCGCCAACCTCGCCGAGGCGCGCCGCACCGAGGATCACAAGGAGGCCGCCGCCGCCTTCGCCGAGAAGCGCAAGCCGAGGTTCAAGGGGCGGTGACGGCCGGACAGCACGCCCGCATGGAATGCGGGCTTCCGGTCCTCCCCGCCAGCAATTAGTGTCGTCCCTTCGAGCACGCTGTTGCCGCCCGAGGGGAGTCCGCCATGGCCGAGAAGTTTCCTGCCGCCCGCTACACGGACGCCGAGGCACTGGATTTCCACGCGCGCGGCAAGCCGGGCAAGCTGGAGATTGCGGCGACCAAGCCGCTCGCCACGCAGCGCGACCTGTCGCTCGCCTACTCTCCGGGCGTCGCGGTTCCTGTGCTTGCCATCGCCGACAACCCGGCGCTCGCGTACGACTACACGAGCAAAGGCAATTTCGTCGCCGTCGTGTCCAACGGCACGGCCATTCTCGGCCTCGGCAACCGTGGTGCGCTGGCGGCCAAGCCGGTGATGGAAGGCAAGGGCGCACTGTTCAAGCGCTTCGCCGACATCGATGCCATCGACCTGTGCATCGACACCGAGGACGTCGACGCAGTGATCAACTGCGTCCGCTACCTCGGCCCGAGCTTCGGCGGCATCAACCTCGAGGACATCAAGGCTCCGGACTGCTTCGTCATCGAGGAGCGGCTGAAGGAGCTGATGGACATTCCCGTCTTCCACGACGACCAGCACGGCACGGCGATCATCGCTGCGGCCGGCCTGATCAACGCGCTGGAGCTGACGGGCCGCAGCCTCGAGACGCATCGGCTCGTGATCAATGGCGCCGGCGCGGCGGCCATTGCCTGCGCCGACTTGCTGGTCGCGATGGGCATGCCACGGGCGAGCATGATCCTTTGTGACACCAAGGGCGTCGTCTACCAGGGCCGCAAGGACGGCATGAACCAGTGGAAGTCGGCCTATGCGTCGAAGACGAAGGCGCGCTCGCTGGCCGAGGCGCTGGACGGCGCCGATGCCTTCTTCGGGCTTTCCGCCAAGGGCGCGGTGACTCCGGAGATGGTGAGATCGATGGCGCCGAAGCCCATCATCTTCGCGATGGCGAACCCCGATCCCGAGATCACGCCCGAGGAGGTGTCGGCCATCCGCGACGACGCCATCATGGCCACGGGCCGCTCGGACTATCCGAATCAGATCAACAACGTGCTGGGCTTCCCGTTCATCTTCCGTGGCGCGCTCGACGTGCAGGCCAAGGGCATCAACACCGAGATGAAGATCGCGGCCGTCAAGGCGCTCGCCGCCCTGGCTCGCGCCGAGGTGCCGGACCAGGTGGCCGCCGCATTCCATGGCCGGCGTCCGACGTTCGGTCCGGATTACATCATTCCCGCGCCGTTCGATCCGCGCCTCATTACCCATGTGCCGCCCGCCGTCGCCGAGGCCGCGATGGCGACGGGCATGGCTCGCCGGCCGATCGTCGATATGGAAGGCTATGTCGCGCGCCTCGAGGGGCGGCTCGACCCGGTCGTCGGATGGCTCCAGACCACCTTCGAGAAGGTGCGCGGCGCGAGGAAGCGCGTCGTCTTTGCCGAGGGAGAGGAGCCGGCGGTCGTTCGCGCAGCCAATGGCTACCTCGGTCACGAGTTCGGCGAGGTGATCCTGGTCGGCACCAAGTCGACGGTCGAGAGCACCTTCAAGGAGCTCGGCATCCGCCTGAAATCCGAGATCACGCTGCTCGATACACGCGCCTCGCCCTACACCGAGCAGTTCACCGACTACCTCTACCAGCGCCTGCAGCGGCAGGGCTATCTGCGCCGCGACTGCCAGCGCCTGGTGCTGAACGAGCGCAATGTTTTCGCGGCCCAGATGGTCGTGCACGGCTATGCCGACGCCATGGTCTCGGGGGTCACGCGCAACTGGACGTCGATCCTGGGCGACGTGAGGCGCGTGCTCGACGTGCGGGAGGGCCGGCGCGCGGTCGGCATCTCGCTGGCGCTCAATCGTGGTCGCGCGGTGCTGGTGGCCGATACGGCCGTCACCGACATGCCGACGGCCGAGGACGTGGCCGAGATCGCCATCGAGGCGGCGCGCGCCGCCCGCCGGCTCGGCATGGAGCCGCGCGTGGCCCTGCTGGCCTATTCGACGTTCGGGCAGCCGCGCGGCGAGCGCTCGGACCAGATGAGCCGGGCCGTGCAGATCCTCGACGAGCGGCGCGTCGATTTCGAGTACGACGGCGATATGGCGGCCGACGTGGCGCTCAACCCGGCTCTGAGGAGGCTCTATCCGTTCTGCCGCCTCACCGACACGGCCAACGTGCTGGTAATGCCGGCATTCCACGCCGCGTCCATCTCGACCAAGATGCTGAAAGAGCTCGGCGGAGCCACTCTCATCGGTCCGATGCTGACGGGCTTCACGCACTCGGTGCAGATTTGCCCGCTCGGCGCTACCGACGCCGACATCCTGAACATGGCGGCCATCGCCGCCTACGACATCGGGCGCTAAGCAGACGCTGATAATTGGAGGAATGGGATGCCCATAGAGAAGATTTCACTTCTCCATCTTGGCAAGGTGGATGGAAAGCACGAATTCACGGAGTCGGGAACAAAGGCACAGTATTTTTTCGACGCCTTCCTAATCCCAGAATCCATCAATGTAGATGATTTTCTCGTTGGAGACAGATTCATCATTTCAGGCTTTCGAGGCACGGGAAAAACGTCTCTTCTTCGCTACCTGGCAAAGCAATTGAACGACGGCGGAGGCATTGGCCAAATAGTCTTGTTCAAGACAGGCCTAAGCGAAACTCAGAAAATTGAAATATCTAGACTCTCGCAAGCCAGCCTTGAAGAGTTAATATCGGAAAAAATTGAAATAGCTCAGGATTTCAAAGATGCGTGGAGATGGTTTTTTCACAAGAAAATTGGGGAGCTTCTTAAAGATAAAATGGAAATCGCGAGAAACAACAGACTGCTGCAATCATACCTTGAATTATTAGGACTTAACGACACTCCTTGGTTCGAGAAAATAATGGGTGGCTTTCCAAAGCTTGAGGGCACCAAGGTAAAAATAAGGGGAAAAATGCCGTTCCTTGAGGCCTCTGTAGAAGGAAAAATCCCCAGCGGCGACACCGGGAATTCCATATTATTCTCTGAGGTTGTAAATAAACTGGACGAGATGATTGCCAGAATTGGCCTCAGTCGGTTGATCTATATTTACGTCGATGAGCTGGAGGTGTTCTTCCACACGCAAGAGCAATACCGACGGGACTTAAGACTGGTCAGAGATTTGCTGTTTGCCGCAGAAAAAATGGTGCAGATTGACGCGCGCGCCAAGATTGGCCTACGCGTTTGCGTAGCTGTCCGATCGGAGGTTCTCGATGCACTCGGCGCAGAAGGCCAAGAAGTGACAAGACTTGCGCACGACTGCGGGGTGAACATCGCATGGCATTACGCGAAGCGTGGACTCGATCATCCCTTGATAGAAATGGTCCGCAAAAAAGTGTGGGCATCCGAGAAGAGCGCCAAGATTGAACTTAGTGAGGACCCAATAGAGACCTATTTTCCAACTTCAGTTAAGGGGATTCCGCTAGATGCGTTTCTCTTGGATCAATCATTCTACAAGCCGAGAGATTTGGTGTGGCGGCTAACGATCGCTCAAAGGTTTTCTCCAGCAGCTTCCAAATTTGACGAGCAAGCCTTTACCCAGACTGACGTGGATTATTCCGCGAAATTATGGGATGAAATATTGTACGAGCTAAGCGCGGTTTACTCGCCGGCAGAAATATCTGGAATAGAGGGGGCATTTTCCGGGTTAGGTGTGTATTTTAATACGCAGGATTTAAATGAAAGGTTCAAATCTCGAGCCGCCGTGAACAAGGCAATAGCCAGCATGATTAAGAGGCGGCCGATCAATCTCATTGCACAAGATCTTTACAGACTGGGCGCAATAGGTAACGCGTTTCGTGTTGGCCCTAGGTCCAGAGACGTCAGGAACAGGTGGGTCTTCAGGGGGGATTCAACTTTGCTATTAGACAAGAGGATGGAATTGCATCCAGCCCTAACAAAACGACTAGCCGCAATTCGGCCAAAGAGACGCTCCAAGTCAAGCAAACACAACGCTGAAGGACACGAATAATCGGGCAGGCCTACGCACCAATGCGAGTAGCAGCTGACGCATTATTCTAACGACATCGGGCGGTGACAGGAGACGGCTCTCCTGTCACCGCCCCTCGGCAGGTCAGCGGAGCAGCTTGAGCAGCAGGTCGAGCAGAGACGGCGTGCAGCCGGCCGGGCGGCTCGATCCGCCCGAGGTGGCGTCGATCTCGGCAGGCGAGAGCAGGCGGGCGGTCGTCCGGGTGTCGTTCGAAGCGGTCATGGCGGTGGCTTTCTCTCTGGTGTGACGGGATCAGCGGGCGATGGTGGCGAGGATCGCCAGCACGACGGCGATGGGGTTGATCATCACGGCGCCGGCGGCAGCACCGGACACGGCATCGACCTCGGTGGCGTCGAGGCGGCGAATGTCGGCATTCGTGGTCATTTGAGGCTCCATTTTCCTGGCTGGGCACTTGTTGGAGGCCGGTCCATCGCCGCCTCCGATGAGCCAGATATTGCGCCACTCGACGGGAAAGCTCAGTGCCGAACGGCACACCGCGCGCGCATGTCGAGGCTGGCCTGGTTCGGCGGTCGGCTGCTCGACGTGCGCCGGCCGTGGCAAGGCGAGCGCGCAAAGCTCCGCCGTCCTCGAAGATGGAAATCGCACCGGACTAGCTTTGTGGTGCCACCACGACGGTGCCGCGCTTGGCGCCGGCCTCGACCGCCTCGTGCGCCGCGACCGTCTTGTCGAGCGAGAAGGGGCCAATGGCGCGGTGCAGCCGCGGTCCCTCCTCCAGCCACCGCAGGATATCGGCCTGCGCCTCTTTGCGGGCATGATGCGGCATGGTCGGCAGCAGCACGCCCTGAACCGTGACGTTCTTGCGCATCAGGAGCTGGAACGGCACTTCGGGCGTCGGATTGCCGCGCGAGGCATAGGCCGCGATGGTGCCGTTCGGCGCCACGGCGTCCTTGGTCCACTCGATATTGCCGCCGAAATCCACATCGACGATACGAGCGCCACCGGCCTCATCCGTTTCCGCGAGGACGCGCGCGGCGAGGCTTTCATCGTCACGCTCGAGCACGATGTCGGCCCCCGCCGCAAGGGCGTCCGCACGTTGCCACGGCCGGCCGACGGTGGCGATGACGCGCGCGCCGCCCCACTTGGCAAGCTGGATCGCGTAGTTGGCAACGGCACCGCCGCCGCCCGTGACGACGATCCATCGGCCATCTACCGGGCCACCGGCAAAGACGCAGCGGTGCGCGGTCATGCACGGGATGCCGAGGCAGGCCCCCGCCTCGAACGGCACATCGTCGGGAAGATGGGTCACGAGATCGGCGTCGAGGGCGATGTACTCCGCCGCTGTCCCGAGATTGCGGCCGTTGCGCTGGCCGTTGTAGAGCCACACGCGCTCGCCCTCACGCAAACGCGTCACGCCAGCACCGAGTTTGTCGACGATGCCGGCGCCGTCGCTGTGGGCGATGACGAGCGGTGCTTCCATGTGGTAGCCGGCACCACGGCGTCGATTGCAGTCGGCCGGGTTGACGCCTGAGGCCATGAGGCGGATGCGAACCTCGCCCGGCCGGGGCTCGGGCTTCGGCTGGCGCCCGAGGACCAGCACCTCGGCCGCCGGTCCCGTCCGCTCGTACCAGATTGCGCGCATGGACACCGTGTCGCTCCGATGATCGGCCGTCGCGTCAGCCCTTGGCCTTCACGTAGCTGCCGGGGGCGTCCTCGATCACACCGAGGCGGGCCCCGGGCGTGCGGGCCTGCACTTTGGACCCCGACCGCTCGGCGAGCCACTTGCCCCAGTGCGGCCACCACGAGCCCGGCGTCTCTTTCGCGTGGGCCAGCCACTCCTCGAGCGTGTCGGCTTTCCGTGTGCCCGTCCAATACTGGTACTTGTGCCGCTTGCCGTCGGCCGGCGGCGGATTTACGACGCCGGCGATATGACCAGAGCCCGCCAGCACATATTCCACCGGGCCACCGAACAGCCGTGAGCCGATGAACACCGACTTGGCCGGGGCGATATGATCCTCGCGCGTCGCAAGCTCGAAGATGGGCAGCGTCACCTTCTTGAGGTCCAGCCGGACCCCACCGATCTGCATCTTGCCCAGGGCCAGCTTGTTCTCGTGGTAGAACTCGCGCAGGTAGAAGTTGTGGTTTGCCGCCGGCATCCGCGTCGAATCCTGATTCCAGAACAGCAGGTCGAACGGAAACGGCTTCTTGCCGAGCAGGTAGTTGTTGACGATGTACGGCCAGATGAGGTCGCGAGGACGGAGCATGTTGAACACCGTCGCCATGCGCGAGCCGTCGAGGAAGCCGCGCTCGGCCATCATCTCCTCGAGCGACTTGAGCTGCGCATCGTCGATGAACAGCAGAAGATCGCCGGCCTTCGTGAAATCGACCTGGGCGGCGAGGAACGTCGCCGACGAGAAGGGCGAGTGTCCGGTGGCCGCGTTGTGGGCGAGCGTCGACGCGAGCAGGGTGCCCCCGACGCAATAGCCGAGCACGTTGCACTGCCGCTGGCCCGTCTCGCGCAGCACCGCATCGGCCGCGGAGAGGATGCCCTCCTTCATGTAGTCCTCGAACGACTTGTGCGCGAGCCGCTCGTCCGGGTTGACCCAGGACACCACGAACACCGTGAAGCCCTGGTCGACCAGCCATTTGATCATCGACTTCGGCTGCGTGAGATCGAGGATGTAGAACTTGTTGATCCAGGGCGGCACGATCAGCAGCGGAACCGCGTGCACCTTCTCCGTCGTCGGCGTGTATTGGATCAGCTGACAGATGTCGTTCTGCCACACGACCTTTCCAGGCGTGACGGCGAGGTTGCGGCCCACCTCGAACGCCGTCGTATCGGTCTGGCTGATCTTCAGGAGATCGCCCGACCGCTCCATGTCGGCAAGCAGCAACTCCATGCCCTTGACGAGGTTGGCTCCGTTCGACTTGAGCGTCTCGCGCAGAACCTCCGGGTTGGTCGCCGGGAAGTTGGAGGGGCTCATGGCGCTGGAAATCTGGCGCAGGTAGTACTCGGCGCGCTGTTTCGTGCGCTCGTCCAGGCCGGACGTATCCGCGAGAGCCTTCTCGGCCCATTGCGTGGTGACGAGATAGCTCTGCTTCCAGAAGTCGAAATAGGGATTCGCGGACCACTCCGGATCCCGGAAGCGGGCATCGCCGGCCTCTGGCTCTGCTACGGGCTCCGCCTGCTGCCCGGTGAGGCGCTGCATGGCCGAGGTCCAGACGTCCATGTAGCCCTTGACCAGCTCGCCCTGCGCCTCGAGCGTGCGCGCCGGGTCCGACATCCATTGCTGTGCGACCTCGCTCATGATGCGAGTCGCCTCGGTCATCTCGGAGGCCGTGCTGTAGGGCCCGCCCTTCGAGTCGGCACGCTCCAGCAATCCCGCCATCGCTCTGCCGCCCTCGGACCAGAGCAGCAGCATATTGCGCACGAACTCCTCGGGGTTCGAGACGGCGTAGACCGGACGATCGGCCTCTGGGGGCGTGCTCGGCTTCTGCATCGGGTTTCTGTTCCGTAAGCCTGTCGTCGCGGGGCTGGATCGAGACCACTTGGTCGCGCGCTTGAACCGTGCCCATCCGGCGGGCCAGAGAGCGCAACCTCGCGCTGCAACGACTCCCCTTCCCACTATGCTGCAAATTAGTGCTGCTGTGGCGCCATGACAACGTGGCTTTGTTGCATGCCGGGAAGAAGCTTCGCAGCGTGGACGCCGGTGGATCCGCTCTGCGACAAGGCAAGCACCCGGCGCTCCCGCAAGCCGACACGATGATAGCCCCGCCGGCGGCCCGACGGCCGTCGGGCCTAGCGCGGTCTCTCCGGCGGGCTTTGACGCTAGCGGCCCCGAGGCGTAAGACCTTGCAGGTCGATGGCCTTTGCGCGAATCAGCGCCAATTCCGCGAGACGAACCCGTGATCGATCAATTCCACCGCATCAAGCGCTTGCCCCCTTATGTCTTCGCCGAGGTCAACCGGTTGAAGGCCGAGGCACGAGCACGTGGCGCGGACATCATCGATCTCGGTATGGGCAATCCCGATCTCGCTGTGCCGAAGCACATCCTCGACAAGATGACCGAGACGGTCGGCAAGCCGCGCACGGATCGCTATTCCGCGTCGAAAGGCATTCCTGGCCTGTTGCGTGCTCAAGCCGGCTATTATGCGCGCCGTTTCGGCGTGAAGCTGAAGCCCGAGACGCAGGTCGTCGCCACGCTCGGCTCGAAGGAAGGCTTCGCCAACATGGCGCAGGCCATCACGGCGCCCGGCGACGTCGTGCTGGTGCCGAACCCCAGCTATCCCATCCATGCGTTCGGCTTCCTCATGGCCGGCGGCGTCATCCGCTCCGTCCCGGCCGAGCCGACACCGGCCTTCTTCCCGGCACTCGAGCGCGCGCTCATCCACTCGATCCCGAAGCCGATCGCCGTCGTCGTATGCTATCCGGCCAACCCGACGGCCTACACCGCGAGCCTCGATTTCTATCGCGACCTCGTGCAGTTCGCGAAGAAGCACGACATCATCATCCTCTCCGATCTCGCCTACGCCGAGGTCTACTTCGACGATGCGGCGCCCCCGCCCTCCGTGTTGCAGGTGCCGGGCGCCATGGACGTGACGGTCGAGTTCACCTCCATGTCGAAGACATTCTCGATGGCGGGATGGCGCATGGGCTTCGCCGTCGGCAACGAGCGCCTTCTGGCGGCACTCGCGCGCGTCAATAGCTACCTCGACGATGGCGCCTACACGCCGATCCAGGTCGCCGCCGCAGCGGCCCTCATCGGTCCCGAGGACTGCATCACGGAGATGCGCGCCACCTACAAGCGCCGGCGTGACGTGCTGGTCGAGAGCTTCGGCAATGCGGGCTGGAAATTCCCGCCGCCGGAAGCGTCGATGTTCGCCTGGGTGCCCGTGCCGGACCCCTTCCGCGAGGTGGGCGCGCTCGAGTTCTCCAAATTGCTGGTCGAGAAGGCGAGTGTCGCCGTTGCGCCCGGCATCGGCTTCGGCGAGCACGGCGAGGGCTACGTGCGCATTGCGCTCGTAGAGAACGAGCAGCGCATCCGGCAGGCGGCACGCTCCATCAAGAAGTTCCTGTCGCAGGCACCCGACACGATGCACAACGTCATACCGTTGGCGAAGCAGGCCTAGCCGGCGGGCGGGAGGCAAGCGATGCTGCGGCGTGACTTTCTCGCTTCCGGCCTCGCCCTGCCGCTCTCTGGCCTCTTGCCGCGGCACCTCTCCGCTGCATCGCCCATCTACCTCTCCGATATGCATTTCCACTCGTTCTTCGGGACGAGCCTCAACCATGCGCGTCCCGTGCGCCAGACCCTCGCCGACGGACAGGCGACGCTCGTGGCCTGGGCGATCTCCGGCGACGCGCTTTGGATCGATGGCCGCACGCTGAAGCAGAAGGCTGAGCCAAAGCCCGGCGAGCCGCTCGGCTGGATGCAGCGCGAGCTCGGCCGCATCAAGGCCCATATGGCCGAGCAGGGGATCAAGGCGGAGATCGGAAGAGCGTCGT
>JBFWQN010000025.1:0-20948 GCA_050249405.1 Hyphomicrobiaceae bacterium
GAAATCGCCGGTCGCCACGCCCTCCGGAAACACGGTCGCATACATCGAGCAACAGATGTCGGCGGAGTGAAATGCCGGATGGATCGCGCGGGACACCACCGCGCCGCCAACGGGGATCGTGCCGGGGGCGCTGCCAGCCGGACAGGCGTCCGGCATGATGGCGCCATGCTCGAGCATCGGGCAGCGCATCAGCTCGGCCATGTGCGAGCGCACCGCCTCGATGTTGGCCGCATCCTCGGCCGTCTCCGCAGCGATCGCCTCGGCGAACGTGCCGTGGGAGCGCCGTGCGATGATCGCCGGCTTCGGGAAGAGCGCAATCGCGGCCTGGCGGATGGTCTCGAAGTCAGCGCCTTCGGCCTCGAGCCGGCGCGCCTCCGACAGCACCTCCTTGAAGCGCGGCCCGGGCTCGACGCCGCAAGACAGCAAAAGCTTGCCTCCGATCTGGCTCATCAGTTGTAGCTCCTATCTTCCGATAGCATGCGCGACATAAAAATTTGAGTGTCCACAAACGCGTACGGGGGAGGCGATTGCTGCCTCCCCCGTACGATGCTGATGCATGGGGTCGGCAATCGCCGGACCCCGTGAGTCTCGGGACGCGGCCTACTCTGCGGCCTCGGCCTTGGCCGGCCTGACGGAGACATAAGTCCGCCCGTTCCGCTTGGTCTGGAAGTCCACGTTGCCCTCGAGGACAGCGAAGATGGTGTGATCGCGGCCCATGCCAACGCCGGAGCCTGGGTGGAACTTGGTCCCCCGCTGCCGTATGATGATGTTGCCGGAGATGACGTTCTCGCCACCGAACTTCTTGACGCCGAGGCGCCGTCCTTCGGTATCGCGACCGTTGCGGGACGAGCCGCCTGCCTTTTTATGTGCCATTGCTTCAGCTCCTCTTTCTCACCGGCGACTCGCTGCCTCGCATTGCCCGCAGGCATCGGCGCATGCCGCTTCGCAAAGAATGCCGGCCGTGATCAGGCCGCGACGATTTCCTTGATCCGCACCGTCGTCTGCTCCTGGCGGTGGCCGCGCTTGCGACGCGAATTCTTCCGGCGGCGCTTCTTGAAGGCGATCACCTTCTTGGCGCGGCCCTGCTCCACCACCTCGGCGGTGACCTTGGCCCCTGCGATCAGCGGCTTGCCGACCTTCGGCTCGCCCTCGCCGCCGAGCATGAGCACCTCGGTGAACTCCACCGTTGCGCCCGACTCGCCTTCGAGCCTCTCGACGATGAGCGTATCGTTGGCAGCGACGCGGTATTGCTTACCGCCCGTCTTGATGACGGCGTACATAGCGTTCTCCATGCATTTTACGCGCCCTTCGGCGCCGCCACTTCCGTTTCCGGCAGGCGGTCTTGGTCCTCGGCCTCGGGCAGCGAGTTCGGGCGCGGTGGGCGAGCCACCGCGCTGGAGCTACGCTTATGATCGCGGCGCGCCGTCAAGTCAAACAGTTTGCGCGTCAAGCCGTCGCTCCGAGGCGAAGCCGCATCGGCGGGTCGAGCGCCACCCACTGGCCAAGCTCACGCCCGATGATAGGGATGGCCCGAGAGGATGGTGCTGGCTCTATACAACTGCTCCGCAAGAACGACCCGCGCGAGACCGTGGGGCAATGTCATGGGGCCCAGAGAGAGAGTAAGCGCAGCAGCCTTGCGTACCTCCGGGCCGTGGCCATCGGGCCCGCCCAGCAGAAACGCCATGTGCTTGATGCCACGATCGCGCTCGGATCCGAGCCAACTCGCGAACGCGCTGCTGGTCAAGGCTTTGCCCTGCTCATCCAGCGCCACCAGGGACTCTGCACCTTCGGCGAGCCTGAGGAGGCGCTGGGCCTCGAATGTCTGGCGCTCGACGGCGGTCGACTGACGTGCCTCGGGCAGCTCCTTCTCTGCCAGCGGGCCGAGACCGATACTACGCGCGCCTTTCAAGCGCTCGAGATAACGGTCCACCAGCACCCGCTCGGCGTCGTCCTTCAATCTGCCGACAGCAGCGATCGTCAAACGCATGGACCGTCGCCCACTCTCGCCGTTCCGTAGTCGCGCGCCAAGGTCGCGTGCTCCAGCGCGGCCGCGTCAGTCCTCGCAGGCGTCGCTTGCCAGCTCGGACCCAGCGACCGAGCTCGAGTCGGCAAACGGCCACATCGCCTCAGTGGGCTGTCACATCGCCCGTGCGGTCAGCCGACCACATCTTCTCAAGGTTGTAGAATTGCCGGACCTCTGGCCGGAATACGTGAACGATCACGTCACCCGTATCAATGAGCACCCAATCGCACTGCGGCAAGCCCTCGGCACGAATACGACCGTGCCCCTCCTCTTTCAGCTTGCGCTGGAGCTGCTCGGCGATGGCACCCACGTGCCTGTCCGAATTGCCCGAGGCGATGATCATGAAATCGCCGATCGACGACTTCTTCGCGAGGTCGATAACGACGATATCCTCGGCCTTGGCGTCATCGAGCCAAGTCGCGATCCGCTTGGTAAGTGCTTCCGAGGTCCGTGCTTGTGACAAAACCTCGGCGGGAGGCACGCTCTCGCGAGCTGCCCCTGTGGCGGTTCTCATCTTCGGTTGAATATCCTGTTCCGCATCCTACCCTGTCGGAGTCGATCCGTCGGGTTGTTTGCCGACGGCCATCCCACCAGCGGGACGACCTCATACTCGTTTGACCCAGGGCAGAGCCCCGGCCGTCATAAGTGTATGCCGAGGCGCGTCATTGTTTCAAGAGGGTGTCCGGATGGCGCGGACGAGGGCCTGCAACCAGCTGCTTTCGGTCGCTGATGCAACCTTACGGCAAGCCATACGGCTTGCGTCGAAGGCGGCGCGGCCAAGGACGGATGCGGCCAACTCTGGTAGACGAGCGGAAACGGCAACACACAGCACGGTCCGGTGCCGAGATGGCTCATTCCACGTCCAGTGCGATCCGACCCGAATGGCGCAACTCCCGGCGCATCGTCGTCAAGATCGGCTCCGCTTTGCTCGTCGACCGTGAGAGCGGACGCCTCAGAGCCACTTGGCTCAACTCGATCGCCGACGACATCGCGACCCTCATCGCCGAAGGCCGCGAGGTCATCCTCGTCTCGTCGGGTGCCATTGCGCTCGGACGGCACGTGATGGGACTTCCGACCGGATCGCTCGAGCTCGAGCAGAGCCAGGCCGCGGCCGCCGTAGGGCAGATCAGTCTCGCCTCGGCTTGGCAGGGCGTGCTCGGAACGCGCGGTTTGCTCGCAGCTCAAGTCTTGCTGACGCTCGGCGACACGGAGGAGCGGCGCCGCTACCTCAACGCCCGGCGCACGATGGACACGCTGCTGGCCCACAAGGCGATTCCGGTGGTCAACGAGAACGATACGGTGGCGACGACGGAGATCCGATACGGCGACAACGACCGGTTGTCGGCGCGCGTCGCCTCTATGATGAGTGCCGACTGCCTGGTGCTGCTCTCCGACATCGACGGCCTCTATACAGCGCCCCCGGCACAAGACCCGAATGCGCGGCGGCTCGAGACGGTGACGGCGATCACGCCCGAGATCGAGGCAATGGCGGGCGACGCCGGCTCCGAGCTGTCGAAGGGGGGCATGGTGACCAAGGTGGCGGCCGGCCGGATTGCCATGGGCTCGGGCTGCCACATGATCATCACCTCGGGCAAGGTTCTGCACCCGCTGGCGGCAATCGGCGCCGGTGCTGCTTGCACGTGGTTCATCGCGCCTTCGGACCCCGTGACCGCGCGCAAGCGCTGGATCGCGGGCAACCTCGAGCCCAAGGGGTCGATCGAGATCGACGCGGGTGCCGAGAAGGCGCTCGGCGCGGGCAAGAGCCTGCTTCCCGCAGGCGTGAAGCGCGTCGAGGGCGCATTCGACCGGGGCGATGCCGTCGTCATACGGGCTGCGGACGGCCGCGAGCTAGGCCGGGGCCTCGTCGCCTATGCCCGGGCCGATGCAGAGCGCATCCTCGGCAAGAAGAGCGGCGAGATCGCCTTGATCCTCGGCTACGGAGGCCGGGCCGAGCTCATCCATCGAGACGACATGGCCCTGGTTCGAGGCTGAGCCGAGAAAAAACAATCCGGGGACAATAACAGCGATTTTGCCTCGTCCTGGCAGCCTCGAAACCCGCCGGTTTCGAGGCATGCAATGCTGTCGCATTTTCCGATCGCCAGTTTCTGCTCTCGGCTGAGAAACGCAAGTTTCCAACAGGAACCAAACCCATCACCTCGGGTTCGCGATTTGGGAGGGACGGTTCAAGCGCCAAAAGCAAAGGAGCACGAAACCATGCAGGCAAAATGGTCGGTGGCGGCGGCGGCCGCAGCACTCCTCCTGTCCGCATCGGCTGGTGCGAACGCGCAGCAGTATCAGCAGTGGCAGCAGCGCCAAGGCCAACAGTCCTCAAGCCAGCAGGGCTCCGGCCAGCAAGGAATCGAGCAGGAGGTCCGCAGCTTCGTGCAGCAGTCCGAGCAGACCATCAACCGCGCCGTGCAGCAGGGCGACGAGAATGCCATCCGGCAGTGGACGCAGATGCACATCGACGACTCGGCGAGCCTCTCGATGCTGATGCAGACCTCGGGATCGGGCCGGACGCCCAAGGGACTGCAGGCCACGGTCCTCGACAAGCAGGAGATGATGAAGCGGCAATCAGCCATGTTCAGCCTCATGCCGGACCTGCTCAAGCTCGTGAACAATTATGACCTGAGCATCAGGCTACTCAACGTGGAGCCGATCAGCGACAACGCGGCGATCGTCAAAACCCGCATCACCGAGTCGGGCACGATCGGCGGGCGGCAGGCGACGGCCTCGTCATCCAGCTACGGCCGGCAGACGAGCACCGGGCAGCAGAGCTCCTCGACCTACCAGCAGGACCAGAGCCAATCCGGCCAGACGGCCGCCACAGGAGCGGGCAGCGGGCAACAGAGCTCGTCCGGACAGCAGCGCTTCGGCCAATCGTGGGGGCAGTCGGTCAGCTTCAACGGCGTCGCGGAATGCACACAACTTATCCACCGCGAGCAGACCGGCAATCGCATGACGATCGGCCTCTCGAATTGCACGGCCGAAATGTCGTTCTAGCTTTAAGTCCGGCATGAGCCAGTGCCGATTGGCGATGGAAACTCCTCGCCAATCGGTTTCACGTTTTTTAATGCAGGCAGCACGGAACATCACGCATAGCGCATAATCTGCGCGTGCCCATTTGTCGCGCCAATCGGCTATCCATTCGTCTGTTATCCATTCTCCCCGTCGACGAAACGGGGGGAGCAGCTCATGGATCGCCGCGGTGGAAAATGGGGGATGCTCCCGGGGGCGCGGCTCGCTCAGGTCCTGTCCGCGACGGCGCTCGCAGCTCTCGCAGGCCTGATGGCCTTCGGCGCCGCCGCGGCCGACGCCCAGTATGGGGCATTCGGTCCAGAGGGGCCACGGCTGCGCGAGCAACTGTGGGTCGTGCCGGGCGGTGACGCTGCTACGCCCCTCAGAGCGACTTTGTTCCGTCCTGCCAGCGACGGGCGACGCCAGCCGCTGGTGGTGATTAACCACGGCAGCGACGCAGCAACCCGCGAAGCCGTTGCGATGCCGGTGTTCTATTGGCTGTCCAGGTGGTTCGTGGCGCGCGGCTATGCTGTCCTCGTTCCGCAACGGCGGGGACACGGCGCGACAGGCGGCGAGTTCGTCGAGGGCCGGGACAGTTGCACCAGAACCGAGCATTTCGAGGCGGCGCAGGCAGCGGCCGACGACATCGAGGCCGCCGTCCGGTTCATGCAGCGCCAAGACTTCGTCGATGCGTCACGCGTCGTGGTGGCCGGCACGTCGACCGGCGGGTGGGCATCTCTCGCCGTGGCCGGGCGGCCCATTCCCGGGCTACGCCTCGTCGTCAATTTCGCCGGGGGCCGCGGTGGGCACGCCTTCGGCCGGCCGAATGTCGTGTGCGCCCGTGACAAGCTGATCGAGGCGGCCGGGCGGCTGGCCCTCGGAGCGAGGGTGCCAAGCGTCTGGTTCTATGCCCGCAACGACAGCTATTTCGGGCCGGAACTGGCCTCGGCCATGGCAGCCGCCTGGGAAAGGAACGGCGGACTGGCCGACCTGCGCCTGCTGCCATCCTACGGCGCAGATGGCCACGACCTGGTCGCGGACCGCGCCAGCTGGCCGCTGTGGGAGGGGGCGCTGTCGCATCACCTCGAGGACGCCGAGATTCCGGGCTCCTCCGAGCCCCAACCGGCAGAGGTGGTCGCGGCGACCACCCCACCGCCGAGCAGCCAGGGGCGATAATCTCAGATTTGCCGGAGCCTGAGCACCGGTCAATTCGCGAGGCTTCGACCGGCAAAGCTCGGAACGTAGCCGCGAGAGCGGATCTGGCCCGCCACATGCGAGGCCATGCCGCCGGACAGGTACTCGACGACGAAGATGGCCTTGCCGCGAGACTTGGCGCGGTCGAGCAGCGACACGCTGGCCGAGACCATGCCGCCAGGATTGCGGCTGCCGGAATGGTCGGCGCCGTGAAACAGGTCCTCCTTGGCGACGCCATCGATCGCCTCGAGATATGGCGCGCTGGTGAGCAGCTCCTCGGCGTTCTGGACGACGATGGCGGCCCCCGGCTTCACGGCTCGCGCAGCGGCCGCAACCTCGCGCACGAAGGCGATCATGGCCGGCCGCGATCCTCCGGGAGCCTCGACGCTCTCGTAGGAATCCACCCGATCGAGATAAAGGCCGTCGTAGCCTCGTGCGAGAAAATCGGCTGCGCGGCCGCGAACGATGCTTTTCCAGGCCGGCTGCCAGAAGCGAACGACGTAATTCCCAGCCCAGCCCTGTGTCCGCGACGTCAACCAGGCCGGCGAGCTGCCCGAGCAGCAGCTCCTCCAGTAGGGTCGCCCGCGCTCGGCCTCACCGATGGAGAGGTAGGCCAGCACGGCACGGCGACCGCCGCCGGACTTGACCCTGAATTGCGTGCCGGACCCCGCGTGGTCAGGGTCGACCACGATCATGTCGGCATTCGAGCCGGCTAGCCGGCCGACGTTGCCCTGCAACTGGTAAGCCCAACTTTTTGCCGACCTCACCAAGTCGCGGCCCGTCTCTGCGGCGGCGGCTGGCGGGACGGACGAGAGCAAGCCGACGGTGAGACATGCAACTCCAAGACCATACCAACTCATGACCAACCTCACAATTCAACGTCTGCCTCGGCACAAGGCCGTGCGCCGCGTTCTAGACACTGCAAATGCCGGGCCTCAACATGCTTTCGAATATTGGTTAATCTCGATCGGGCCATGCTCTCACCGCCGGCCGAGCGGCTGTGGTATGTACGAGACCGGCAGCCATTCATCCGAAAAGGCCATGGGACGCGCCATGAACCGCCCCGAGCGCATCGAGCAGACCGACGTCGCGAGTCTCATGAGGGACATGGGCCGGCGGGCCCGTGACGCTCAGCGGGAGCTGGCGCTCGCGACGACCGCGGCCAAGAACCAGGCGCTGGCCAGGGCAGCAACGGCGCTCCGGGAAGAAGCAGCCACTCTGCTCGAAGCGAACGCGCGCGATCTCGAGGCCGCGAAAGCGCGTGGCACCACGGGCTCCTTTCTCGACCGGCTCGCGCTCGACGAGACGAGGATCGACGGCATCGCGAGAGGGCTCGAGGAGATCGCCGCACTCGACGACCCCGTCGGCGCAGTGCTCGCCGCGTGGCAGCGGCCGAACGGACTCCGAATCCAGCGCGTTCGCACGCCGCTCGGCGTAATCGGGATCATCTACGAAAGCCGGCCGAACGTGACGGCCGATGCGGGCGGCCTTTGCCTCAAGGCCGGCAACACCGCCATCCTGCGAGGCGGGTCGGAGAGCTTTCATTCGAGCCGGGCCATTCACAGTTGCCTGCTGGCAGGCTTGCGCGAGGCGGGATTGCCCGAGGCAGCCATTCAACTCGTCCCGACGACGGATCGGGATGCCGTCGGCCACATGCTGGCTGGGCTCGAGGGGACCATCGACGTCATCGTGCCGCGCGGCGGCAAGAGCCTTGTCGGGCGCGTGCAGGCCGAGGCGCGAGTACCGGTGTTCGCGCATCTCGAGGGGATCTGCCACACCTATGTCGATCGGGAAGCGCGCCTCGACATGGCGGTTTCGATCGTCGTCAACGCGAAGATGCGGCGCACCTCCGTCTGCGGCTCGACAGAGTGCCTGCTGGTCGATGCCGGCGCGCCGCAGCTTCTCGGGCCGCTTATCGGGGCACTGCTGGATGCAGGCTGCGAGGTGCGCGGCGATGCGCTCACGCGGGCCGTGGACCGGCGGGTCAAACCCGCGGCTGCCGACGATTACGGCCGCGAATTTCTCGACAAGATCATCGCCGTCAAGGTGGTGGACGGTGTCGACGGGGCCATCGCGCATATCGCCCACTACGGGTCGCAGCACACCGATTGCATCGTGACGGAGGCGAGCGCGACGGCCGAGCGATTCATTACGCGCGTCGACTCCGCAATCGTATTGCATAACGCATCGACGCAGTTCGCCGACGGCGGCGAGTTCGGCATGGGCGCGGAAATCGGCATCGCGACGGGCCGCATGCACGCACGGGGTCCGGTGGGTGTCGAGCAGCTGACGAGCTTCAAATACGTGGTGCGCGGCACCGGACAGGTGCGGCCCGGATAAGCCGCGCATTTCAGCCTCAATCGAGGGCTAGCAGAGCTTCGAGGCGGGGAGCGAGAGGTGCGGCCGAAAGGGCGCGCCGCGTTCTGTCGAGGATCGATGCGTCAGCTCGCCAGGCTCGCCGTTTTGCCGATGCTCCTCCACGCGGCCCTGCAGCCATGCCAGGCGGCTGCGAGCGAGCCCGCCCCAGTGGCCGGCATCGCCGTCGAGGGCAATCGCACCATCTCGTCCGATGAGCTGGCGTCCCGGATCGGCTTCACGGCCGGGAAACGGTATGGCGCGCCGGACATCGACCAGGCCATCGTCGCACTCATGCGGTCGGGCCTCTTCCGGAACGTCGCGATCGAGAGCCGAGCAGGTCGACTGCACATCCTCGTCGAGGAGAACCCCATTGTCGCCAGCGTCGGCTTCGAGGGCAATTCGGCCGTAGATAAAAAGCGCCTCGAGGAGACTGCGCGGCTGAAGCCGAAGGAGCGATATACGCCAGCACGCTCGAACGCCGACGCAGTGGCCATTCGCGAACTCTATCGCGGACTCGGCAGGATGAGGACTACCATCGAGCCGCGCACCGCCAAACGCAGCGACGAGCGGGTGGACGTCATCTTCGCCATCAAGGAAGGGCCGGTCGACAAGATCGAGCGTATCGGATTCGCAGGTCATCGCGCTTTCAGCGAGCGGCAACTGAAGGACGTGATCGTGACGTCCGAATCTGGCTGGCTCGACATTTTCAAGTCGGCGGCCTTCTACGACCCCGCACGCGTGGAGACGGACCGGCTGCTGCTGCAGCGCTTTTTCCAGGACAAGGGGTTTCCCGATGGACGGGTCACCCAGGTCGAGGCCGTGCGCAACGGAACCGGTGACGCATATGTGCTGACATTCCATATCGACGAGGGCGAGCCGCGCAGGTTCGACGCGCCACGCGTCGAGTCGCACGTCCCTGGCCTGGACGGCGCACTGCTGCTGCCGAAGGCCCACGTCGTGCAGGGACAGCCGTTCAGCCGCGAGCGCATCGATCGAAGCATCGAGGCGATGACCGAGGAGCTCAATCTGCGACGACAACCGTTCGCGCGGGTGAAGCCGAGCATCAGCCACGACGGCCCCGGCGGTACGGCAAGCGTGGTGTTTCACGTGGAGCAAGGCAGCCCGCTCCACGTCGAGCGCATCGACATCTCCGGCAACGTGCGCACCAAGGACCACGTGGTCCGGCGCGAGCTAAAGCTCGCCGAGGGCGATCCGGTGAATGCCTTTCTCATCGAGCGGGCACGGCGGCGGCTCGTCAAGCTCGGCTTCTTCAAGAGCGTAGAGATCAAGCCTGGTGCGGGATCGGCACCGGACAAGACGACATTGACCATCACAGTGATCGAGGAGGAAACCGGAAACCTGTCGTTCGGCGGCGGCTACTCGACGAGCGAGGGCATCATCGGCGACATCTCCTGGACCGAGCGAAACCTGCTCGGCAACGGCCAATACCTGCGCCTGAAGCTCGCCGGCAGCCTCACCCGGCTGCAGGCCGACATCGGCTCCACGGAGCCGCGCTTTCTCGGCAGCAATGTCTCGGCGGGATTCGATCTTTTCTATACGGATGTCGATCGTACGCAGCAGTCGTCCTACAAATACCGCAAGGTGGGCGGCGATCTGCGGCTCGGCTTCCCGGTGAGCGACGAGACGACCACGGGCCTCACCTACACGTTCACGCGCAATACGCTCTACGACGTCGGCGCCAACGCCTCGGTGGCGATCCGCGAGGCCGTCCCCGGGTATCCCTCCAACACCAGCAACAGCTACGACACGTCGAGCATCGGCTCGTCGGTCACCTTCGACAATCGCGACAGCAAGAAGCGCCCGACAACGGGACTCACCTACACGCTGTCGCAAGATCTTGCCGGCGTCGGCGGCGACGTCCGGTTCGTGCGCTCGACTGGCGACGTGCGAGGCTATTACCCGGTCGCGGACGGCATCACGCTCATGGGCCGCCTGTCCGGCGGCTTCGTCCAGGGGTGGGGCGGGCAGGACGTCAAACTGCTCGACCTCTTCTATCGCGGCGGCGAGACAGTGCGCGGCTTCGCGACGGCCGGCATCGGCCCGCGCGACACGCAGAGCACCAACCAGGATGCGCTCGGCGGGAAAATGTACATCGCAACGACGGCCGAGACCCTTTTCGACATTCCGGGCGTGCCGCGCGACCTCGGGGTGCGAGCGGCCGTGTTCGCCGACGCCGGCTCGCTCTGGGGGACGAACACGACCGCTGCGGCGCTGCCGGGCCTCGCCGGCGCAGCGCCGCAACTCCGGGCCTCCGCCGGGGTGGGTCTCGTCTGGGATTCGCCGCTCGGGGGCCTCCGCGCCGACTATGCGCTACCGCTCGTCAGCCAGTCCTACGACAAGCTGCAGCCGTTCAGCTTCGGCATGACCGGCTTCTGATCTGCCGCGAGACCGGCCGCGTCAGAACACGAACTCGGGGCCCGGCAGGTACTTGAACTTGTCGAGCGCGTCGGCGCGCAGCGTGAAGCCGAGGCCGGGGCGGTCGGGCGCATGGACCGTGCCGTCGGGGCGGATGTCGAACGGCTCGTTCAGCAGCTCCCACATCATCGGCATGTAGCCCTGCGTCACCTCCAGGATGTGACAGTTGGCGGCCGACATGGCGGTGTGGATCGATGCAGCGAAAAGAATGCCACTGCCCCAGGCATGCGGCGCGAGACGGACGCCGTAGGTCGAGGTGAGCGCGGCGATGCGGCGGATCTCGGTGAGGCCACCGGCCCTCGCGACGTCGGGCTGGGCGATGTCGAGCGCACGCTTCTCGAGGAGATCGGCGAAGTCGAAGCGGGTGAACTCGCGCTCGCCGGATGCAATGGGGATGGTCGTCGCGCGGCGAACCTCGGCCTGCCCCGCGTGGTCGTCGGGTGTCACGGGCTCCTCGAACCAGGCGATGTCGTAGGGCTCGAGCGCCTTGGCCAGCTTGATTGCGACAGCCACCTCGAGCGAGCCGTGCGCATCGACCATCAGCTCGACCTTGGGGCCGATGCCACGGCGGGCTGCCTCGACGCGGGCCACGCATTTCTCGATGGAGAAACCGTCGCGGCCGACGACGCGCATCTTGCAGGCCGTGAAGCCCTTCGATGCGTAGCCACCCAGCTCGGCCTCGGCCTCGGCGCCCGGTGCCCAGCCGCCGGAGGCATAGCCGCGGACCGACGAGCGAACGGCGCCCAAAGCCTGGTAGAGCGGGATGCCGAGCGCCTGCGCCTTCACGTCCCAGATGGCAATATCGACCCCGGCGATGGCCTCCATGGCCATGCCGCGGCGGCGGCTCTCGTCGGCCTGGGTGACGCCGCGGGCGAGGGCGGGCTCGGCGCGCGAGCCGTTGTACATCTTCTCGAAAATCAGCTCGGAGAAGAGCGGGTCCTCCCCCTCCACCTCCGGCGCCAGCTCGTGCTCAACGATGGCCTTGACGACGGGAGGCGAACCGAGCGCGGCGCCGAGGCCGACCAGCCCCTTGTCCGTCTCGACGCGGATCAGCGTGGCGTCGCTCTTCACCTTGGTGCCGAGGTCGGTGCGGTGGCGGCGCTCCGGCGGGACCGGGGCGGACATCGGAATGGCGGTGACCTTGGTGATCTTCATCGGATGTCTCCCGTCTGCGATTGGATTGCAGACCATAATCCCAACGTCATGCCCGCGCCTCGTTTGGACGACAGTCCAGACGAGGGAGCAGGCGGGCACCTACGACGCCTCTCGGTCCTCTCGCCGCTCGTGGGTTCCCGCCTTCGCGGGAGTGACGTCGAGAGTAGCGATGCCCCTTGCACCGACCCGAGCGCCTTGCTCCGCTCTGCGGTTGCGCCTCGCGCGTGATCCAGAGAATACTAGGCACGCAACAGTCCGAACCGCAAAGACAAGCCAGACAAAGCCTCATCGGCGCCCCGCGGTGTCGACCAATTCATGACCCTCGAAGTCCACGCGTCCCAGGAGGAAGCCCAATGTCATTCTATCGCGGCATGACCTGCAGCAACGTCACGCTCAAAGGCGACGGCGGCACGCCGATCACGGCCTATACCGCGCGGCCAGAGGGCAACGGCCCGTTCCCGGGCGTCGTGCTGATCCACCATCTCCCCGGTTGGAGCGAGTACTACATCGAGACGACGCGCCGCTTCGCGCACCACGGCTTCATGGCCATCTGTGCCAACCTCTACGAGCGTGCCGGCGCCGGCAATCCGGACGACGTCGCAGCCAAGGTGAGGGCCGAGGGCGGCATCCCCGACGCGCAGATGGTCGGCGACACCGCGGCAGCCGTGGCCTGGATGCGCGCGCAGCCCGGCCACAACGGCAAGGTCGGCCTGATCGGCTCGTGCTCGGGTGGCCGGCACGCCTTCATCTACGGCTGCCAGCGAAAGGACGTCGACGCGATCGTCGAGCAGTGGGGTGGCCGCGTCGTCATGGGCGCCGAGGAGCTCAACGCCAAGACGCCGAAGGCCCCGATCGAGATGACGGCCGGGCTCTCCGCGCCGCTGCTCGGCATCTTCGGCAACGACGACCGCGCACCCTCGCCGGAGCAGGTCAACCAGCACGAGGCCGAGCTGAAGAAGGCCGGCAAGACGTACGAGTTCCACCGCTATGACGGCGCCGGGCACGGCTTCACGTATTGGCACCGTCCGCTCTACCGGCCGGAGCAGGCCATGGACAGCTGGGGCAAGGTGTTCGCCTTCTTCGGCAAGCATCTCGCGAAGTAAGGAGCCTCCCCCATGTGCACTTCGATCGTCGAGGTCGTGCGCGCGGAAGGCATGGCGAAGCGTGGCGACGACTGGTTCGAGGTGAACCAGTCGGTCGTCGCCTACGATCATGCGCGACACGCGAACCTGGGTGACGTGATCACCCTCGACTTCACCAACACGACCCTGGAGCCCGGCGCCCGCGCCGCCGTGGAGCTGACGCTGGAAACCGCGAAGGAGCTGCGCGCCGCCTTGGATCGCGCGATTGCTGCGGCCGAGGAGGACGAAGCGGAGTTGGCCGAGAGAGGCGCACCGGCGGGACGAGGGGTGAGGCTGGTTCGGGTGGCGTGAGGGGTAAGTGAGCCGGTGAAGGAAGAGGTCAAGTCATATGTTGATGCGAATCATCGCAATTGCTTTCGCTGTCGTCACCATTTCCGGCACGTCATTCACACGCGCCGCTGATGTATATCGAGTTGTAGTCATGACCTCCTCACCCGGCGCTTTCGCTAGCTTGAGCGAGCAATTGACCATCGGATCTAAACGCGCCGTGGCCGCTTTGAATTCCAGTGGAGGCATCCGCGGAAAGAAAATTGAACTTATCGTTTTGGATGACCGGTGCGACCCTCCAGTCGCAGCCGACTTGGCTCGCCGTGCCATTGACGAGTACAAAGCGAACTTAATTATCGGACATTTATGTTATTCTGCATCACGTGCAGCCGACGCTGTCTATGAAAGCAAAAATGCTATAACCATCAATCCAGCGGCATCCAGTTCACCGAATCAAATCCA
The DNA here is from genome assembly GCA_050249405.1 of Hyphomicrobiaceae bacterium. Classification (GTDB taxonomy): domain Bacteria; phylum Pseudomonadota; class Alphaproteobacteria; order Rhizobiales; family Hyphomicrobiaceae. Next base: position 14,056 of record JBFWQN010000025.1, read on the forward strand.
ATTAAAAAACCGCAATTCTTTCATTCTCGCACCTAGATCCGTGATCGCAATCGCAGTTGCCGTCTCAACCGCCCTTCAACAAAGTACAAAAAGTATAACGGTTGTTAGCGATACTGCGGAATGGGCGAAGGCGCTTGAGGATACGACAAAATCAATGACGTCCGATGCCGCACTGCCGAGGTCTGTGCAAATAGGCGAGTTAGCACGTTTGCCCACAAGTGCCGACACTGTACTTTATAAAGGTAGCAATGAAGGGCTTTTATCGACGATAAACACCATGCGTCCTAGTACAGTGGTTGCGATAGAGTTAAACTTGAAACATCCACTTGCGCTGCGAGCGCCCGATACTTTGTTGTCGGATCGAATACCAAGCGACCTCTCACCCGAAAGCGTGTCCAATTTGAAGCAGGACTTGGCGAAAGCTCTAAAGGATAGCGCAATTGAAGCAACTCCATTGTTATTGAGAACTCACGCTGCTGTCGAGGTGTGGGCCAGTGCCATCGGGGGTGTTGAAGGCTCCGACCCAAACAGAATTGCAGACATTATTAGGGCGGCGCCTACGAGAACAGTGATCGGCATTGTTAAATTTGACATGCACCGATATTATCGAATGTCGCCAATGATTATTCGGAATGTCGGTGCTAGTTCAGAGTGTCCAGCCTGTCCTAAATCTGGCGCGTGTCCTCAGATGATTGCGCAGGCCGCTGCAGACTGCCCTTGCCCCAAGGCTGGCGCTTGCCCTCAGTAATGCATTAGTCCAGTGTGAGGTGACCTTATGCGAGTAGTCGAGAGTAAGGTGCGGACGAAGCACCGCCCATTGCCCGGTAGCAGTGCGCCGAAACGGTATCGACTGACGAGAGCGGCGATCCGTTCGCACAGCCAGCAAGATGAGCAGCCAAAGAAGATTGGCATTTTGGGCTACGACGTTAGTGCAATGGGCGCAGCGCTGGCGCTAATATTGTCCATCTGCAGCCTCATTTGGCAAGTACTGTCATTTGCAATTGGTCCGGATGTCAGAGCCTTACCTATGCGAGGAGTTGAGTTGACGTGCTCCAAACAGGACGGCACCCTCTGTACGCAGAACTCCAACTTAATTGTCGTCGCGGACCGGCTGGCGCTTATTAACATGGGATCGGCTGGCTATGATATTTTTGTTCAGCCTGGCTCGGCGACTATCGAATTGCTGGACGAGAAGGGAGCTGTAACATCCAAATTAGACTTGCATGCTCAATTTTTTACTGAACGAGGGAGTGGCAACCGCCCTAGGCCAGCTACAAATATTTTTGTGAAGGCCGGCGGTAGCGCTGATATGGAAGTAGCATATTATCCGCGAATCGTCGTGGATAGGAATGGAGGCGTTGATCAACGCAATTTTTTATCGTTTAATAAATTCAAGAGAGACTTCTTAGCATCCGAGAAAGCGACTACTATCAGGATTGTGTTTGTCCCGCTGCCGATCGGAAAGAACAGAAATCCCATGAACGTGACTTGTATCATTCCGGTTGATGACCGTATGCGAACAACAGCATTAGACAAGGACGTAGGGACTTTCCCCAGAGATTGCAGGGTGGAGTCGACTGCTTAGCCGGTCGTCCACTACGGCCACGCAGCTTTCGCCCTGGCTGCCTCAATCAATGGCAACAATGTTCTGGTTGTTTGCAACTCTCCTCCCTCACCACATCACCTTCGCCCCCCAGCCCAGTGATCACGGGATCAGCCGTGACGACCGTCAAGCGCTCGGTCAGGGCTTGGCCGACGATTATGCGGTCGAAGGGGGTCTTTGTGGCCGCCCGACAGCTTGGCTCCGGCGACGTGTCGATCGGCAGCTTCACCGCTTCGACTTGCCGGCATGCAGGCCGGCAAAATCGCTGCCGAATGCCTTCGCCAGCTCCGCGTCCGTCATGCCGCCGATCAATGCTCCATCCGGAACCGGCGGGAGAGTTCCCGCCAGCGAGGCACGGCCTGCCACGCGCTTGTCGCGCACGGCGTCCCGGTCGAGCTTCTTCATGGCGCCCCCTACTCCGCCGCCGTTGCCCGGGGAGCGCTCATGGACTGGACGTGGGGCAGGACCTCCTTGGCGAAGAGGCGGACCATCTCCAGGGTTCGCTCCTGGCCGTAGTAGGGCGGGTAGTGGAGCATGAGCGACGTGGTGCCAACTGCCTTGAACGCCTCGATCTTGCGCAGGACCGTATCCGGCGAGCCGTGCAGGATGGTGCCGTTCATCAGGTTGTCGTAGGCGAACTGCTCGTCACCGCTCTTGTCCGAGACGTCACCCAGGTAGCCGCCCGTCTTAGAGCCGCCGGCCATGAAGCTCTTCATGTGGTGGGTGATGCCGGCCTCGCTCAGCTCCTTCGCCTTGGCGTCGGTCGGCGCGACAAAGGTCATGCGGGCCACATCCACGTCGCCGAAGGCCGGATTCCTCCTGAGGTGCGCCGGGGCCTCCTTCAGGTGCTTGCGGTAGTGAGCAATGTGCTCGCCGATGACCTCGACGCTGGGCAGCGTCGACTGCATCAGGCCAAAGCCGTAGCGCGCGGCCGCCGCGATGGACTCGTTGGTGCCGGCGCCCATGTACATGGGTGGATGCGGCTGCTGGACCGGCTGCGGGAAGATCTCCCACTCGCCCGAGACGTCGAAGTTGAAATACTTGCCGCTCGCCGTGACGCGCTTCTTGTGGAAGCCGTCGAGGATCAGCGGAATGGCCTCCGCCTGGATCCTGCGCCGCTCCTCGTAGGAGACGCCGAGCCCGTCGAACTCGTAAGGCCGATAGCCGGAGCCGAGCCCGAGCTGGAAGCGCCCGTTGGACAGGATGTCGACGAAGGCCGCGTTCTCGACGATGCGCAGCGGGTGATGCAGCGGCACCACCATCACGCCGGCGCAAAGCTTGATCCTGCTCGTCTTGGCCGCCAGGTAGGCCAGATAGCTGAACGGGTCCGGCAGAATTCCATAGCGATTGGAAAAGTGATGCTCGGCGATCCAGATGCTGTCGAAGCCGAGCTGCTCGATCTCGAGGATCTCGCGCGTGACTCGCTCGTGCACCTTCTGGTGCGGGTAGGGCTCGGTCTTCGGGTCCGGGTGGGAGGTGTAGAGGATTCCGACTTCCATCTGGCGATCCCTTCGTCACGGTGACTGGCGTGGGCGCATTCTTCGTCGAGTGCGCCCGGGCGGCAACCCCCGCCGCAAGAGGTGTCTCGTTCCTCGAACGCCGTCCGCGCTGCCGGCCCGCGAGCCATCGCTCCGACCTCGGTCGCCGGTTGCCTTCGTCAGCGAACCGGGCACAATGGCCCCGGACAACAACCTTGCGCGCCAGGCGCACACGCCACGCAGAGATACGATGGCCATCAACAAGATCGTTCAATCCATGGCCGACGCCATGGCCGGCATCAAGGACGGCTCGACCGTGCTCGTCGCCGGCTTCGGGGCTGTCGGGCAACCGAACCAGCTGATCGACGCATTGACCGAGCAGGGCGCGAAAGACCTGACGGTCGTCTGCAACAACGCCGGAACCGGGCGCAAAGGCCTCGCCGGACTGATGGCGGCCGGGCGGGTGCGCAAGATCATCTGCTCGTTCCCGCGCTCGGCCGGGTCGGTGGTGTTCGAGGAGTTGCAGGCGGCCGGCAAGCTGGAGCTGGAGCTGGTGGCTCAGGGCACCATGGCCGAGCGGATGCGCGCGGGCGGCGCAGGCATCCCGGCGTTCTATACGGCGACGGCCTACGGCACCTACATCGGCGAAGGCAAAGAGGTGCGCGAGTTCAAGGGCCGCAAGTATATCCTCGAGGAGGCGATCAAGGCCGAGGTGGCGCTGATCGAGGCATGGCAGGCGGATCGCTGGGGCAACCTGCGCTATCGGACAAGCGCGCGGAACTTCAATCCCGTGATGGCGACGGCAGCGGATCTCACCATCTGCCAGACGCAGCACGTGGTGGAGCTGGGCGCACTCGGACCCGACGACATCCATACGCCCGGCATCTACGTCGATCGCGTCATCCACGTGCCCTACGGCGACCCGCCGCCAGCGATGAAAAACGAGAGCTGAGTACGTTTTCCCGGAAACGCGCGGCGCGCGCTATCCGGGTTCTGTACCGGCCCGAGATGCGTGAAGACCCCGGATCTCCGAGCACCTGCGGTGCTCTCCGTCCGGGGACTCGAGTATAGAGATTTGCGAAGAACGCGAGGCCACGATGACCACCGCCGCAACCTCATCCGCCACACCTGCCCGCGCCCCTGCCGATAACGTGCGCGGCTGGGGCCGCAAGGAGATGGCCAAGCGCCTCGCTGACGACATTCCGGAGGGGTGGTACGTCAACCTCGGCATCGGCATTCCGCTGGCCGTGGGCGACTTCATCCCTGCCGACCGCGAGGTGGTGCTGCAGTCCGAGAACGGCATCGTCGGAATGGGTCCGCTACAGACCGCCGCCAACCTCGACACCTGGATCGTCAACGCCGGCAAGCAGAACGTCACGCTGCGGACCGGTGCCTCGATCGTCTCGCACTCGGATTCGTTCGCGATGATCCGCGGCGGTCACCTCGACCTGTGCGTGCTCGGCTCGTTCGAGGTTGCCCAGAACGGCGATTTCGCGAACTGGACGGTGTCGCTGAAGTCGGTGCCGGCCGTCGGCGGCGCCATGGACCTCGCCGTCGGCGCCAAGCGCATCTGGCTGATCATGGAGCACACGTCGAAGGACGGGAAGCCGCGGCTGCTCGAGACATGCACGATGCCACTCACCGCGCCGGGCGTGGTGAAGCGCGTCTACACGAACCTCGCCGTGGTGGATGTGACGCCCAAGGGGTTCGAGCTGGTCGAGATGAACCCCGAGATCACCTTCGAGGCGCTGCAGGCACGGACCGGCGCCAAGCTGCACAGAAAGGCTGCCTGAGCCCAGGCTGACAGAGAGACGCCTCTGCGTGGAACGGCTCGCCGGCCGCGCCATGTGCTCAATTCAAGCGGAATGTCCAATCCGCGGCATCGGGGAAATGCGGGGGGACGGCTCCGAAACCGGCCAGGAGCGTGTCCTTGTCGTCGCCGGTTTCCGGATCGGTCTCGCGAGCAATGACCGCAACGCCGGCGAAACGGCTCGCGATCTGGCGGGCAGCCACCCTGGCCTGGGCCTCGGCGGGAAACATGTAGGCTTGGCGCGGACCTATGGTGATGCCGACGCGCTCGAAAGGCACGACGACGAAGGCTCGGTCAGACATGGCCGGTGCTCTCCTAGGGTCGACGAGGGCACGTTGAAGGAGGGTCGCAGCACGGCTGCGGCCCTCCGCCCTCAAATCTCCGATCAGAAGTCCATGCCGCCGCCCGGCATGGCGGGGGCAGCAGCGGCCTTCCTTGGCTTCTCCGCGATCATCGCCTCGGTGGTGATCAGCAGCGAGGCGACCGAGGCAGCGTCCTGCAAGGCCGTACGCACGACCTTGGTCGGATCGATGATGCCCTTGGCGAGCATATCGCCGTACTCGCCGGTCTGGGCATCGTAGCCCCAGGCGAAGCTCGAGCTCTCCAGCACCTTGCCGACGATCACCGAGCCGTCGGCACCCGCGTTCTGTGCGATCTGGCGGGCGGGCGATTGGATCGCGCGCCGGACGATATTGATGCCGACGCGCTGGTCCTCATTCGCTGCCGTCACCCCGTCCAGAGCCTGCAAGGTGCGCAGCAGCGCTACACCGCCGCCAGGGACGATACCTTCCTCGACGGCCGCACGAGTGGCATGCAGCGCATCGTCGACACGGTCCTTGCGCTCCTTCACCTCGACCTCGGTCGCGCCGCCGACCTTGATCACGGCCACGCCACCCGCGAGCTTCGCCAGCCGCTCCTGCAGCTTCTCGCGATCGTAGTCGGAGGTGGTCTCCTCGATCTGGGCCTTGATCTGCTTGACGCGGGCATCGATGTCGGCCCGCTTGCCCGCGCCGTCGACGATCGTGGTGTTGTCCTTGTCGATCGAGACGCGCTTGGCGCGGCCGAGCATCGCGAGCTTCACGTTCTCGAGCTTGATGCCGAGATCCTCGGAGATCACGGTGCCAGCCGTCAGCGTGGCGATATCCTCGAGCATGGCCTTGCGGCGATCGCCGAAGCCAGGGGCCTTGACGGCCGCCACCTTGAGACCGCCGCGCAGCTTGTTGACGACGAGAGTGGCGAGCGCCTCGTTCTCCACCTCCTCGGCAATGATGAGAAGCGGCTTGCCCGTCTGCACGATGGCCTCGAGGACAGGCAGCATGGGCTGCAGGCTCGACAGCTTCTTCTCGTGGATGAGAAGGTAGGGGTCCTCCAGCTCCACGGTCATCCTCTCGGCGTTGGTGACGAAGTAGGGAGAGACGTAGCCGCGGTCGAACTGCATGCCCTCGACGATATCGAGCTCGGTCTCGAGGCTCTTGGCCTCCTCGACGGTGATCACGCCTTCCTTGCCGACCTTCTCCATGGCCTTGGCGATCATCGAGCCGATCTCGGTGTCGCCGTTGGCCGAGACGGTGCCGACCTGGGCGATCTCGCCGTTGTCGGCAACAGGGCGCGACTGCTTACGCAACGTGTCGACGACAGCGGCCACGGCCAGATCGATGCCACGCTTCAGGTCCATCGGGTTAGCGCCTGCGGCGACGGAGCGGGCGCCTTCGCGCACGATGGCTTGCGCCAGGACGGTGGCCGTCGTGGTGCCGTCGCCGGCGAGGTCGGCCGTCTTCGAGGCGACCTCGCGCAGCATCTGGGCACCCATGCTCTCGAACTTATCCTCGAGCTCGATCTCCTTGGCGACCGTCACGCCGTCCTTGGTTGTGCGTGGCGCACCGAACGACTTCTCGATGACGACCGTTCTCCCCTTGGGACCCAAGGTCACCTTCACGGCATCGGCAAGGATGTCGACGCCGCGCAACATGCGCTCGCGGGCGTCATGGGCAAATTTCACTTC
>JBFWQN010000026.1:0-20841 GCA_050249405.1 Hyphomicrobiaceae bacterium
GTCGCCGGCTGGCAGGGTGATATTGATCTGGCCGGGCACGCTAGGGTCGAGAGCCACCTCCACCGGCGACGGCTCTCGCATGACGTCGGCGAACACCTCCACGAGCGCGGTGCGGAGATTGTCCTTCGTGACGGGCACGTCGCCGATGCGCGCCAGAAGTTGGTCTCGAAGCCAGATCGCGGTCTCTTCCTCTTCCTTCGTCATTCGATCGTCTCCAGGGTGCGAGGATCGCGGCGAGCGCCGTCGCATTGCGGGCAGCAATCGAAGCCATGCTCGCACTCGATCGGATACCAGCGCCGCCGCTTTGGCGCCTTGGTCTTCATGGCGAGCCGTGGGCCGCCGCTCTGCCATTCTCGAGCGTGCTTCTTGCAAAGCGGGATGGTGACCTTCCCGCCCGGCAAGATCGGAATGACCTCATCGGAGAGCTCGTTGCAGCGAGCGCGTGCGCAGAATGCCATCACGGCCTCCTTGGTCCGATGCCCTCGCGGCGCCCGGGCCTAGGCTTGAAGGTGCATCCCCATAGCCCGCCGCCGTTGTCCAGCCGTCGCGCCTTCGTCGCTCGGCGACTGCCGGGCCTCGCCTTCTTCTCTCGTGATTGCCTGTCCAGATGCTTCTTCATCCCGCCCTCCGCTTTAGAGGCACCACGGTTGCGGCCGGCGTCTGCCGCACCTTCTGCTCGTGCCGGTCAATCGCGTCGTGAAGATCGTCCACCCGCAGGAAAGCGTAGTGCTTCTCGGTCACGGCGACGCTCGAGTGCCCGAGCCAGTCGCGCACTTGGGCGAGACTGAGCCCCTTGTCCTGCAGAAGCCGGCAGCCGCACGTCCGGCGAAGATCGTGCCACGTGAAGTCGTCGAGCCCGGCCCGCCGGCATGCCTCGTCGAGCGCCCTGTCGAAGCTCCCGTAGCGGCGGCCGTCCTGCCGGCAGATCACGTACTGAGGCCCGATCCCGCGCGACGATGGGATGGGCAGGCCCGATACAATTTCCGCCCCACGGGCCACGAGCGGGACGCGGCGCACCTTGTCACCCTTGCCGCGAACCGCAATCTGCGATCGGTGCCCGAGTTGCACATTACGCCATTCGAGCAGAAGAAGCTCTTCCTTGCGGAGCCCGGTGAGGACCGCCAGCTCCACAGCCGCGAGGAACATGCGCCGATCCCATTCGCTCCCCTGCTTCCGCTGCGCCGCCGCGGCGAGCAGCCGGGCCTCTTCTGCCGTCGATAGGTAGCGCTCCCGGGCATTGCTCGCCCGCAGCGACGTCCTCTTGTCGTCGGCGCCGAGGAACGAGAGCACGATATTCTCGCGTGCCCAGCCCATGCGAACCGCGTGAGACATGAGCGCCGACAAGCACGCGAAGTCCCGGCGGATGGATGCCGACGACACGGGGGCGAACGCCTGGGCTTTGCGCTTGCCGTGGCCGTTGTCTTTCGCCGCCTTGACCGATCGCTCCCCGGAGCGCGCCAGACGCCGCCCCGGATCGCGTCGCCGCTTAGCCTCGAAGCGCTCCAGATCGGCCGGCGATAGGTCCATCATCCGCCGGCCGGTGAAGAAGGGCACGAGCTGCCGCAGGCTGGTCTCGTAGCGAGTGACTGTCGTCCCCTTGACGGCCGTCGCCTTGGCATTGATCCACCGGCGGGCGGCTTCCTCGAACACGGGGCTGTAGCCTTCCCCGTGCTTCGTCGCATCGAGCTCCCGCTCCCATTCGGCGAGGCGCTGGAATGCGAGCCGCTGGTCGCCGGTCTCCAGGCTCTTCGTGCGCTCCCGGCGCTTGCCGTTCTCGCGCCAGATATGCCGCCCGTGCCAGACGCCGTTCCGTTTGACGAGACTGGCCATCACGCGGCCTCTCGGGCGCGGCAGTCGTCGGGCGACAGCCGCGGGATTGCCGCCCTCGCGGCTTCGGCCGCCCTTCGAGCACTCTCGGCGGCAGCAGAAAGATCGCGCCATTCCTTTATGAGCCTCACGCTCTCCGGCGTGTCCGGCAACAGCTCATTGAATTTTACTTTGCGACGTCGCATCTTTTTCCCCTCAGGGTGGACGATCCAGGCCTCGTCGGGTTCGACGAGCATCGTCACCTTGGCTTTTTCCCAGCTGCTGAAGCTTGGGAAATAGATTGCCTCGACGTCGCATTTTCTGGCCGCGTTGAGCGCGTCGGCGATCTTCGTCTTCAGCGCCGATAGCGACTTCGCCTGAAGCTCCATTTCCAGGCATTGCCACGTGTCGCTGTTCTCGCTGTAGATGATCCTCTGTCCAAGGTGATCCGTTTCGATCATGTCGCTTCCTCGATTGTCGCCTTGAGCCCGAGCGCGCGGACATTCCTCGCGATCTGCAATGCCTGCTTCTCGCCGCACCGATAGGCACACGAGCGATCCCGCGTCGTGTGCACGCCTCTCCTGGCCGTGGTCAGGGCCACCCATTGGGTTCCATCGACACAGACCACGAACTTCAGGCCGCTTTCTGGATCGTCCATACGAAGCTCATTCGGTCGCCTTCGAACTTGCTGGGACGCAACGTGGCGGTGTGGCCGACTAGAAATTGGTCGAGCAGGACTTGAGCTTCTCGTTCGATATTGCGCCGAAGGTCATCGATTGTCGCCCCGTCCCTAAAGAGGCACATGGCGGTGACGCAGGCGTCTGCGCGCTTCCCCATCTCGCTATTGATCGCCTCGGCGCCTTCCTCGTGCACACCGGCGAGCAGCAGCGCGTCCTTGAATGATCGCAGCTTCGGCGTCAGATCGGCGATCCCTTGCTCGGCTTTCGCGGCGTGCCGGCGCTGCCATTGCTCCTTCGGGATGGACCTCACCCGCGTCAACTCGCACGCCACAAGATCATCCAACTCGAAGTTGCCCATATTCTCGGCGCATGCGTGAAGAGTGAGCGCGAGCCCGTGTAGCTCCTTGAGTGGATCGCCGGCCGGCCGAGAGAACACTCTGTCGACGAGCGCCATCACGGTCTCTCGCGACACACCTTCCGCCTGGGCGAACTCGAGCGCTTCCTCGGCGCATCGGGCGGCCCGCTCGTCGCGGTTCTTGGCGATCGGACCGAACATCTCGATTGCCCAGCCGAGAGGGGTCTTTGGCTCCACCATCGGGTTCTCCTTAAGCCAGAATGCGATGTCGGAAACACTGGGTAGGCGCGCATCACTCGCATTGCATTGGACTGAGCCGTATTGAATATTAGACCCGTAGTATCTCTGCGGGCGTCTTGTTCTGCCGCACCGCGTAATGCTTTCGATCTTCATGATCGCCGTCGGCCCGTCGCCGTAGCGGATCACGTCTCCAAGATCGAACTCTCGCAGGTTCGTCGCTTCCATTGTTCCCCTCATCGGATTGGCTCTCTACCCATTGCCGCCGCGACGTCGGCCGGCTCTCGCATCGTGCGAGACGCCAGACCGCGGCGCTGGCTATCGAGGCGCGACAGCTCCGCCTCCACCTTCGCAAGCTCTTGGGCTATGCGGACACGCTCGGCGCGCTTCCGCGCGATCGAGGCGTCGATCTCCCGAACAGCGTGTGCGTTGGTCCAGTGTCGTGCTGCCATCGGTCTCACTCCCTACAGGTTGAGCTCGAGTTGCTGGCCGGGCGTCACGTCGGCCCCGGCCTCGAGTGCGCGCATCAGCTCACGGCTGATCGCATCCGCGTCAGCGTGGCTTATGCCCTCGACGTGCTGATAGGCGTGGCACGCGAGCAGGAACAGCCGGCGCTCCCGGGTTCCGTGGCACCAGTTCCGGGCCTCGGCCGGGCGCTGGAGATACGCCTCCAGCAGCCGTTTCGCGTGGTCGGCGGGATTGGAAGGCCGCGCATTGGTAGGCGTCTGTGTAGGCTCCACAGGGCCTCTCCCGGTCCTGTTCGCACCAGCGGCACTCAGGCATCGGATGCCGCCTTCATTGGGGCTGGCGCTGGCGCCGGAAGGACGGCGTTATACATGCCCGCTATGACGACTTCCTCCGTCTGGCTGGCCGGTATCTTGACCTTGGGGGCGCCGCCGCTAGGCTCAATGCTCTCCACCCATTCGTCGGTCACGCCGTCCCAGATATTCTCCAGGCCGTCGTAGCCGTCGTCGCAGAGCTTCTTGTCAGCGGCCTCGATGATCTGCTCAGCGGTCGCGCCGTCCGGCACCTCTACCTCGACGTCGATCTGAACCGGCATGAACCAAGCCTTCTTCACGGTATAGGTTGGCATCGTCATTCCCCTCTTGCTGCTCTCAGGCGCCGACGTTGCTCTGCGGTCGGGCGCTCGTCGGCGGCGTCGTCGGCCCGATCGTCTCGATAGAAGGTGTGCGCGGGAGGTTGGCGGTAGCCGTTGGGCGCGTGAACGCCTGTCGTCGCCACCGGGGCGTCGGCGATCTCCCCGAGGGCGTCGCCGACGGCGTGAAGCTGCTTGCGATCCTTGACCCTCACCTTCACGTGAGGGTCGTAGCCGTCGATAATCTGGACCGACGTCACGTTGCGCTGGACCGTCCTGACCTCGCGGACATATTGCCCGATCTCGTCCTCGAGGCTGCGGTTGCGGAGCGGTTGCGTCACGTGCGCCTCCGCTTGACGATCTCGATGTGCTCCGCCACCGCCGCGGCGAAGTTCGCCTTCATCCAGGCGACTTTCTCGGCCGGCAGCTTGTAGAGCTTCGGGAACCGGATGCGGTGCTTGATCTCCGCCTCGGCGATGCCGAGGATGCGCTCCGCCTCGGCCTTTTGCCGCTCTTCGATCTTCCGCATCTTCTCGGCGCGCGGCGCCTCGGTCGCGGCCGGCTGCACGGCCTTGAGCTTGGGAGGCGACTTCCGGCGAACCGGCTGTGGCATGTCGGCGTAGAACTCTTCGTGATCGACTTTCACTGCAGACTTGGCCATTGACTTTCCCTCTCCGAAAGACGTCCGACAGTGCCCAGATGGACGTCGATTGCGACCGCGGCCATTGCCGCGATCCCGCCCCTTTCCCATGCGAGAAAGAAGGCATTGGCGATGGCGTGCGGATCGATACCGGCCCGCCGCCAGAACTCCCGGGTGCCGATCACGTGCTCAGCGTCCGGTCCGGTTCGATGGCAAGAGGCGCACACGGGGAGACACCAGCGATCGGATGGTTTCTCCGCCCCACCAGCCCCGGTCCTGACCCCTGTGCGCTTCTCCCATTCCTCATTGCTCAACCGAATGTGCGCGGCCTCGACGTGCGCCCTGCTCCCGCATGCAATGCAGGGCAGCTCGTGAAGAGCCGCCAGAAAGCCGCGGGCGCGCTGTCGGGGGCTACGCTGCATTTTTCAGGTCGAGCCCGATGCTGGCCGCCCCGAGCGCGTCGCCGATCTCCAGCGTGATCGCATCAAACGCCTTGGTGCGATCCATGCCGGCAATCACGAGATGGAGAGCGACGTAGTGAATGGCAGCCGCGCGCGTCGCAGCCCTTTTGTCGACGTCCGGCCTCAAGACGCCATTATAGGCGTTGACCAACATCCGCACTTGCTCGGCGTCTCTCATGCCACGTACCTCATGATCTCAAGGGCGATGTCGTCGTTCGTGACGCCTGGAAGCAGCTTCTCCGTCACCACGCGCATCGCGTGCTTCCAGAACTCGGCGAACTCCTGCTGATCCATCGTTGAGAAGGACACGCTGCGGAGCTCGTAGATCAGGCCGACCCTCATCTGACCGTCGACCATCACGGTCACGATCTTCGGGCAGAACATCTTCAGCTCGGTCTTGATGAAGGTGAGGACGGCCTCTGTCGTGTGCAGCTCGGGGTGATTGTCGGCGATCAGAGACAGCAGCTTGAACACGAGAGCGTTGTGCTTCAGGTTCCGCGGCTTCCAGAGCTTTGCCATCAGCTCCTTGCCTTCTAGTCCACGCAGAGTTTCTTCGGAGACGTCATCGATTGGGGCGAGCCGCCCGTTCTCGACGCGCACTGCGATCTCTGTCGCCACGGCCTCACCTCTCGAGCAGTTCGTCGGCATTGGATTGCCGAAGGCGTGCGCGCCGCTCTTCGGTCCGGCGGAACATGCGTTGCCGCTCACGTTGCTCGAGCAGCAGAAGGAGGACGAAGGCCACCGCCAATCCGGCGAGCAGCAGCGCCAGTTTCGTCGTCATCTCTTGCCTCCCGACGTGAGGCGCGAGAACGCCGCCTCGAATATCTCGACGGCCCGCCCGTGCTCGGGGACAGGAAGGCGCCTCTCGAACATGGCCCAAACTGCGTTGAGCGCGTCCGGCGTCTCGGCAGCCGCGCAGGCCGCTTCGTATTGCGCCAAGGGCGTGTCCGGCCTCTTCGGCGGTGGATCATCGGCAATCACTTGATCGGCCGCTGGCGGGGTATCCTGGGGCCTCGCCGTGGCATCGCCGGGCTCGGGCTCGGCGATCTCGTCAATGATCACGCCGTCGGCATCGTGCACCAGTGCTCGCGCGGCTTTCCCGGCGCGCAGCGTCTCCGTCTTCGGCGTCAAGTCGATCGATGGCAGGGCAGCATCCTGACCGCCGAAGTTGAAGGCGCGATCCTCTCGCTTCACGATGCGATCGAACTCGGGCACGGCCGGCACCGTCTTGACGCCTCGCCGGATCACGGTCTTCTTCCACGCCTCGGTCCAGAACTTCGTCCACATGAGCCCGTCTTTGTTGCGGGACTGAGCGCGGACGTCGGCGATCTGTGCGGCATCCATGATCTCACGATGCAGCACCTCGTTTCCCTGCCGGAACACGGCATAGGCGCCGACGGGCTTGCCCCGATCCTGGCCAAGCATCGGGGGCTCATGCTCGAGGCACGGGGCGTCTCCGCCGCGGCGGACGAACCGATCTTTCTCGTGCACCACGTCGGCGTCGATGATGATGCCGCAGACCTCGCGGGCCCTCTTGCGGATGCCGAAGATCATCGGCGTCCATTGCGCGACTTCGACCTTCTCTTCGATCCAGGCGCCGTTCTCGTTCTGCCGCTTCTTCTTTTCCTTGTAGATCGTGATGACGCCTTCGCGGCCGTCGGGATGCAGGCCATCTTCGGCGGCCTCGGTGATCGCTTGATGCAGCGACCGGCGATCGACGCCGAGCAGCGCGGGATTGTCCTTGATCGCAATGAGCGCCGTCGTCTCGAAGCGCTCGATCGGAATGTGAGGGGGCAGGATGCGCGCGAGTTCCTCGCCGCGACGGGTGATCTCGGATCGAAACGCATCGAACACGGAAAGCTGGCGGTTGCTCATAGTTCGATCGCCTTCGGTGCAGTCCAGATGACGGTTGAGCCGGGGAGCGGTGCGGGCGGGATGAAGACGCGGGGCTCGTTCATGCCGCTCTCGCCAGCTCGCGAATGGTGGCGCCGGAGAGGTGCGGATTGGCGGTGCGCAGTCGCCGCTTCTCCGCGATGGCGTCCATCTGCCGGCGTCGGCGAGCCGCGGCCTGGACGCCTTCGTTGCGCCACCGCTTGCCCCGCTTGACGAAGGTGCCGTGGATGATTTGCCCGCCCGGGATGGCCGTGCGGCGCTGGATCACGAAATGCAGCTTGCCGGCGCGCTTCGAGACGGGAAGGCGCGGCGGCGAGGCGAAGTTTCGCATCATCGGCATTGGCTGTGATCCTTCTCGACGAGGGCGCGCGCGGCGCGATTGATGATCACGGCGTCGACAGCTTTCCCGTCTGTCATCGCCTGGAGAAGTTGGGCTGGCCGATCGGCCTCGAGGGAGGCGATGGCACGATCGAAAGCGGCGATCACGTCGGCGTGCGTGCGCTCGGGGGCATCGTTCCAATGAGGGATGGCGTCGCGGTGCTTGCCAATCGCTCGCCCGAACAGGATGGCGGCCGTTGTCGTCGCGTTGCGGCTGGCGGTGCTGCCGGCGCTCAGGATGGCCCCGAGCGCGCAGTAGCACTGGCTGCCACTGCTCTCGGAGACGTAGGCGCCTTTGCCCCACGATGCCGGCGCGTCAACCGAGCGCCGTGCCGCGCGCAGAATGTCGAGCGGCGTCATTGCACGTTGTCCTCTTGCACAACCGTGCAGCCCGGCGCGACGTTCTTCGACTTCTTGTAGGCGACGTTGGCGAGGCGCCCGATCTCCTTGCGGAGCGCATCGAGGCCGTCGATCCCCAGCTCGTCGACGATGAAGGGCACCATCTTCGACAGGGCAATGGCCTGCACTTTCGTTGGCGCATTGGCGGGCAAGGCCATCACTACACGATCGACTGTTCTCAGTGAGACCCGCGCACCCTTGGCGCCAGCGCGCGCCTTCATGCGCTCCATTCTGGCTGCATCTTCGGCGGCGGCTTCGGCTTCCTCTTGGGCGACCCGCGCCTTCTCGACTTCGGCGAGATGGTTTCCTGTGCCCTTGCCGCGCTCGGCCGCGTCGTAGGCTTCAAACGCTTTCTCGGCTTGAGCCTCGGCTGCCAGCCGGGCCTCTTCGGCGGCTTTTCGTGCCGCGGCCTGCTCGGCAGCGATCCGGTCGCGCTCGGCGTTCAGCCATGCCCGCAAGAGGGGTTTGAGCGCATCTTCGCAATCGGTGATGCGCTTGATGACACCCTGGTTGTAGTATTTGTCGACTTCGCGACCCGCCTTGAGGTGGGGCTCTTTCTCGATCTCGCGGTCTTTGTCGGCCGCAGTGCGCAGGCCGATGCCCTTCTTTGTGAGCTCGCCAGCCTTGTCGGCGACGTCCTTCGTCTTGATGTTCGGGTGGGCCTGCTGGAAGGCGGCTACTTCCGCCTGAAACTCCCTGGAGAGACGGCTGTGCTTCTCCCTGGGTGTCTCTTCGGGCGGAAGGTTGCCGCCAATGATGACGCGATCATTCGGCGCCTCAACGGCGCGAGTAGCTGTGTCCATGTATCCCCCTTGGCCGGGGGCGGGCTCGCCAATGGTCGTGAGGTTCCCGCCCCGCGACCATTAGTTTGCGCAATTTGCAAACGAACGGCAACCGCAAATTTGCGCGAAGGGCAATTCGCGCCCGGCGGAAGGCCCGGGCGCCACATGGATCAGGCGAAGGTGAAGTGGACCTCCACCACGCTTCCCTTGATGTGATCCGCCTGTTCCGCCTTGATGAAGATGTCATCGAACTCGGGAGCTGTCGCCTTGAGCAAGAAGCCGGGCGCGCGCGGGTTCGTCGGATGGAGAGGTGAAAACAGACGGATGATATGCTCGCCGGTCGCTGGATCGAGAGCGTGCACAGGCTTTCCCGGCGAAGGTGGGACGGACGGATCGATGATGCAGTAGTCGCCTTTGCAGATTGGGCGCCTGCCGCCTTCGAGACTTCCGTCTTTCATTTCAATCGCATATGCCATTGTCGAGACGTCAGAGGTGGGGGCAACGTGTGTTCTGGACCTATTCGTCAACTGCTGCACCGGAACAGTCCTCCTGAAGCTTGCCATCGATATGCCGGGGTGGCTTGCGTCATCGAGCAACTGATCCGAACCGACTCCTAGTACGGCAGCCAGGGTGATTAGTTCCGGTCCTCGGAACCTTTCCGGATGTCGCTCCTTGCGTGAGTATTGGGACACGGACAGGCCGAGTGCGTCGGCCAGAGCCTTCTGGTCCAGCTTCGCCGCTTCCCTCAACTCTCGGATGATGAGCCTCCGAGCGCGATCGTTCATTCTGACCCGTCCTCGTGTTGCATCGGATTGCGAAATGTGCAAATGAATTGTGACAGTGGGGCTTGTGGAAATTGCAGGGAGTACGAGCATGCACCCGCTCAAAAAGTGGCGTATCGGGCAAGAACTCACACAGGAAGAGCTCGGCATCCGGTTGGGGAAGTCGCTGTACGACATCCACCGGATCGAGGCTGCAAAGCAGAAGTCGATCGGCCTACGGGACGCTCTCGCCATCGTCAAGGAGACGGGCGGAGCGGTTACCCTGAAACAGCTTGCCGAGGCTCACCCTGGGTGATCGAAGGCAATAGGGGGACGGATGGCAAGGAAACTTGAGGTGGTGGAGCCGGCCGAAGTGTCGCACGGCTCCAACAGGCCGGTATTCAATCCGGCAGAGGCGCTGGCGGACGTCGACAACGTGATCGCCCTGACCGACGATGCGAAAGAGCAGTCGCAGCCGGTCAAGGACGAGAAGTCCAGGCTCAAGACCGAACGTGGCTACAACATGAAGGGCTTCAACGTCGGCATCCAGATGCGCCGGGCGGAGCGCCCCGAGGCCGTCGACATGCTGCGCACGATCATCGCCTGTGCCGAGGGCATGGGACTGGTCGAGCAAGGCGCGATCAAGATGGTTCCCGATCTCGTCGACTTGATGGAGGCTGCCTGATGTACGGCAGCTATGAGCCCCACCCGCTCGCCGAAGAGCTGCCGCTGATCGAGGGGGCAGAGTTCGACGAGCTGGTAGCGTCCATCAAGCGGGATGGCTTGATCACGCCGATCCTGCTGGCCGACGGGAAGGTGCTTGACGGTCGCAACCGTCTTCGTGCCTGCATCGCGGCCAAGGTCCAGCCTCGCTTCGACGTGATTGACGAAACCGACCCGCGGCGGCTTGTCGAGATGGTGATGGCAGCGAACCTTCACCGTCGCCACCTCAGCGACGCTCAGCGCGCGATGATCGCCGGCCGTCTGAATGCGCTTCGCGGCCTGTCGGTCTCGGATGCGATGAAGACGATGGGCGTCTCCGGCCGGCGTACCGTCCAGAAGGCGTCTGTCATCGCGCGTCACGGCTCGGCGGAGGACGTCGAGGCGGTGGAGCGCGGCCAGAAGTCGGTGCACTCCGCGTATCAGGCCACCATCGCGGCGAAGCGAGGGCCCGGCCGCCCGATCGGCAACGCCAGCGTCAATGCGCTGCGTCGGGTGCTGGTCGACCTCGAGCCTTTGATCGGCAAGCAGTCGACGATCGTCCTCAACTGGCCTGGAGACCCGGGCCTCAACATGCAGATCGCCAAGGCGTCCAAGTTCTTCGCGTCCCTTGCCAGAGAGACGCGAGAACAAGACCATGCCGAACCTGCTTTCGCTTGATCTGGCGACGAAGACCGGCTGGGCGCGCGGTGACACGGAGGCGGGCGATCCCGTCTCCGGCGTCCACAAGGCGACGAATGCAGGGGCCGA
The DNA here is from genome assembly GCA_050249405.1 of Hyphomicrobiaceae bacterium. Lineage (GTDB taxonomy): Bacteria > Pseudomonadota > Alphaproteobacteria > Rhizobiales > Hyphomicrobiaceae. The sequence goes on from JBFWQN010000026.1 coordinate 10,959, forward strand.
ACTCGGCCCCTTTCTGCATTCGTATGGCCATTGGCTGCGATCTCAGATCATCGAGCACAGCGTCACGATCGTTGTTCTCGAAGAGCCGATCATGCCGATGGGCACCCTGCAGCTCGCGACGCTCCTGAAGCTCTACGGCCTCGTCGGTATCACCGAGGCGGTGTGTCACGCCTCGCGAGTACAGTGTCGGCAGCTCGCGGCCGGCACATGGAAGAAGGCCTTCTGTGGCAAGGCCGGCTTCGGCAAGTCGAAGAAGCCCTACCCGCCGATGGTTCGCTGCCTCGAGCTCGGATGGAGACCATCCGACGACAACGAGGCTGACGCTCTCGGCTTGTTCGTTGCGTCCTGCCAGCGGATCAGCCCGCAGGCAGCCACCCGGTTCGATCCTTTGTTCCGCGTCCAGCAGGCAGCATAAGGAGGGGCGCATGTCGACATGGCAGCGCATAGCATTGGGCATTGTCATCGGCGCTGCGGCGTTGGTCCTCGTGCTCGTTTCGATCTCGGCGAACGTGAAGTTCGCAATGAGCTGGGCCGACGATGGCCAGCACAAGCTCATCCTCGCCGGTGCATCGGTGGCAGCGGACATCTTCAAGGCGGGCGCCTTGGCGATCGTGCTCTACCTGATCGCCAAGCGCGCATGGGCGAGCGCTTTGTCGATCGCCGTGCTTGGCCTGGTTGCCTTGGCCTTCAGTTTGGTATCGGCGACTGGCTTCGTGGCCGGTGATCGCTACCGGCACTTCTACGAAGCGACGTCTGCACGGAACAACACGATCGAGGATCGGCAACTTCTTCAGGCTGCAACGATCAAGCGGGACTGGATGCAGCAGGTGCGGCCGATCTCTGTGATTGAGGCAGACATTGCAGCTCAGCATGCCGATCCGTCGTGGTCAGCAACGAAGGGCTGCACGGCCGGCGTGATCCCTGGCCGGCGCGAAGAGCTGTGCCGGCGCGTGGGGCAGCTGTCGGTCGAGATGGCCGCGGCGAAGGAAGCGATCTCGGCCGACAAGAAGATCGAGGCGGCGCGCACGGAAATCAGGAAGCACGGCCGGGAGTACGGCGACCCGCTGGTTGAGACGATCCGCGCCTTCATCGCGATCGACGAGCGTACGATCTTGCTCGGTCTCATCGTGCTGGCGGTGCTTCTGATCGAAGTCGGCTCGGCGCTCGGCCCGACGGTCGCGCTTGCGCTCCTGGCGCCGCGGCAAGCCAAGGCAGCGTTCCTAGCTCCGCGCGTGCCAATGCCGTCGACCGTGAAGGAGGCGGAGGTGACGATCATCAAGCCGGCGAACGAAGCGTCGCCGCCGCGTGCCACGCCACCGAGCTACACGCCGCCGCGCTCGAGTGCCAAGCCGCCGGCATCCGTGAGGAAGGCTGCAGCGTCTTTTAAGAAGCCCGCCGCTGGAAAGCCGGAAGGCGGCGGGTTCGGAAAGCATCTGCAGATCAGGCCGGCCAAGCGGTCGGACCTCATTCGGAAGGTTGCCTGACGGGACCGGACCCCTGAAGCGCAATCAGACGCCGCTCAGCCGCTCGCTGGGCGGCTTTTTGTTGGCGGGGTGGAATACGAAGGGCTGGGGCGATAGGCCGCCAGCGGGCACGAAAAAGCCGCTGAACGTGGGGCATCCAGCGGCGGGGAAATTCAGCGTCGGACTGCTCTGTCTCACATGGCTGCCTCCATCTCGCGGTGCTCTCCCTCGTCCAAATGGTCTCTGTCGTCCGCGGCACTCCTGCGCCGGTCACGCGACCCTTACTTCATTCATCCCGGTTCACGGGTGAGGGGGCGGCACCAGGGGTACTCATCGCAACCACTATGCTAACGAACATTTGCAGATTATGCAATAAAAGAAACCCCCGCCCGGTAGGGCAGGGGTGAAGTCAACTGGAGAAGATTGCCGATCGTTCAGGCGCCACATGGTTGTACCCATGATTTGCGCTTTATGCAAATGAGGATTGCCACCGGGCTGCGCATCACGCGATAATCGTGGCGCTGGCACCGGCACAAACGAAGCAGGCCCGCCAAGGGGGAACCGATGGCGGGCCTGCATATGTCGCCGGGTGGGGCCAGCGATACCTGGGGGCCATTGTAGGGCGTCGGCGAACCCCGTCAAGCTCGTGGGGGAGCTATGAACGATAGAACCACGTTCCAAGCACAGATCGAAGAGAACCGGGAGACGGCGGGCCTGCTGCTCGCGGTCCACACCCTGCACTATGCGCTGATCGACCCGCGCCTGTCGGCCCGCCATCGCGGCGTGATCGCTGCGCTCTGCCATTTCTTCGATCCACAGACGCTCTACTCGCGGGCGTCGGCGGTCGCCATCTCGGCGCACTGCGGGCACTCGCCTACGACCGTCGAGAAGGTGCTCAAAGAGCTGCGCGCCTTCGGCTACGTCATCTCCGAGCGCCGGACCGACGCCGAGGGTGTAGCCTTCACCGCGCACACGCTCGCAATGGTGAAGCGGGCCGAGGCTCAGGCGGCGATCAGCGCCTATGTGGAAGGATTGCGGGCACGCCGCGAGGCCATCCAAACGGTCTCGAAAGGGAGGCCTCCGGCGTCTTCTGGCAAGCCGTCTCGGGGAACCCCGTACTTCCCCGCCGGGGAACCCCGTAGTTCCGGCTCGGGGAACCCCGTAGTTCCCCAACTTGGGGAACCCCGTAGTTCCCCGGGGAACCCCGTAGTTCCCGTGCCTGGGGGAAACACGGGGTTCCCGCTCGGGGAACCCCGTAGTTCCCGCCCGGGGAACCCCGTAGTTCCCGAAACTGCATGCCCTTCTTCTCTTATAGAGAAGGGAAGTAAGAGAAGAGAAGAGCATCGCCGCCGAAACGAGCGAGCGGACCTGTTCGACGATGCGCCCGTCTCCATCGAGGGCGTCACGTTCCCGTCGGCTCTGGCATCGGTCTACACGAAGCATCGGGAGACTATCGGTGCCAAGGCGATGCTCGATGCGCTCAAAGCGGCCATAGCCCGTGACGTCCACCCGCGCGCCATCGAAGCCGACCTTCGCGGTGCGGTCGCCGCGGCAGCTCAAGCCGCTGGAGATCGCGAGCCCGCACCGAGCGCGATCTTCAAGACGGCGACCACGTACCTGAACAACGCGAACAACAAGCGGCTGGATCGGCTCATCGAGGCGATGCCATCGGTCGCCCGCCCGAGCGGCTCGGGATGGTCGCCACAGCCGATCGACGACTTGCCGGACTTCCTGCGGTGACGCGCAAGACGCACGAGCAGCTTCTGGCGGAGGTGAGCATCACCTTCGCCCGGGGCTGGCGGCACGGCCGAAACTGGACCACGTGCCCGCAATGCTCAGCCACACGCAAAGGGGCGCACAAGCGGGCGCGCGTCCTCGGCGTTCGGATCGACGAGCTGGGCATCAAGTTCGCCTGCATGCACTGCGACTTCCACGGCTACGCTTTTCTGGAGGAACGACATGGGTCTCAGCGAGACGCACGCGCATTGGCTCGAAGACAGAGGGTTGTGCGTCGACACGTGCTCGAGCCTGGGCATCGCGAGCGCCGGCCCGAACATCCTGCTCCCGTACACGCTGGCGGGGCAGAAGCTCTACGACAAGTTGCGCGACCCGAGGGACAAGCGGAACACGCGCTGCCTTCCGCAAGGTATCGACCAGACGTCGCTCTGGCTGGAGGACAGCCTGAGCGAAGAGCCGAAGCCGCAGGACGTCCTGATCATCACGGAGGGGGAGTTCGACGCGGCGGCGGTGAAGCAGCTTGGGTACCAGTTCGTCGTGAGCCTTCCCAGCGGGGCGTCCAATTCCGCGAGCGGCTGCCAATCGAAGGCCCTGCGAGTTCTTACCGTCGCGGCTGAAGACGGGCAGCCCGTCCTGAAGGCCTCGATCGCGAAGTTCCGCCGCGTGCTCGTGATGACCGACGGCGATCATGACGGCCTGCTCATGCGCAAGGCGATCATCGACATCATCGGCGACGAGTTCTGCCTGATCCCCGAGTATCCCGACGGCACGAAGGACGCGAACGACGTCCTGAGGGAGCAGAAGCTCGGGGCTGCGAAGCTGCGGGAGATCATCGAGGGCGCGAAGTCTGTGCGCGATGACGGCTTCGTCGACTTCATGACGGCATCACAAACCGAACGCGACCTCCGCACGTACGAGGTAGGCCTGCCGTTCCTGGCCGACCATCTCAAGCTGGCGGTTCCCGAGTTCCTCGTGATCGGCGGCCTGGGTGGCGTCGGCAAGTCGACGATCTATCAGAACCTCGTCTTCTCGCTGATCTGGCACAATCCCGGCATGTTCCGCGCCTCGATCCTGCATCTCGAGGGCTCGCGGAAGATACCCGTGAAACGCGCATGGGCCTTCTGGAAGCGGATGGCCGGTCGCGACCCGGTGCCGGGCTCTCAGGCGGAGCAGGACTGCCGGCAATGGATCGCGGACCATCTCGCCTACATCAGCCCGCCGCAGGACGTCTCGCCGTCGTTCGATTGGCTCATGTGGACGATGGAGCGGCAGGCGCTCCAGCACAAGCGCAACGTCTTCGTGATCGACCCTTGGAACGAGATCATGCACACGCGGTCGCGCGACCAGTCGCTGACCGAGTACGTGGCCGAGGCGATCATCAAGATGAAGCGCCTCGCCGATCGCCTGAAGCTCATCCTGATCGTGTGCCACCACTGCCGCATCCCGCGGGAGGGAAGCCGGCCGCCGACCATGTACGACCTCTCGGACAGCCAGCATTGGGGGCACAAGGCGGACCACGTGCTGCTGGCGTGGCGCCCGTCGGCCGACCAATTCGAGACGCGGATCGAGGTGGCCAAGTCGAAGGACTACGACACGATGGGGAGGCCGGGGCACGCCTGGGTGAAGCTCATGGGCGCCGGCTTCGAGCTCGTTCCGGTGCCCGATCCGATCGCCGCCGCCCGGGAGGCCGCAAAGGCGGAACGTGCTGCGGCGAAAGAGCTGCGGCAGCGGCCGGCGAACGACACTTCGACCGGCGGGGCCGACTGGCTCGGGGACTCGTCGCCGCTGGATGGGGGGATGATCGCCGAAGAGATCGCGTAGGCGCCCGTTGCGAATGAGGCGCCGATGTGGCATCGCGTCTACCTGTTTGCGTTTCCTGCAAATCACCAGGGAACCTGAAATGACCATTCCTGCAATCGACGACTGGACTGCGCCGCCCGAGCCCGAAGACTTGGTGAGGGCCCTGGACCGGCGCATCCTCGAGGCAACGCGGTCTCCGTCGCCAGCTATGCGGCTCGCCTTCGATGGCGCGCTCGGCGTGCATGACATCGCTCGCATCCACGATGCCCTTCACGGCATTGAGGTGGTAGCGCCGCACCCGCGAGCGCCGATCGACTTCATGCGCACGAATGCGAAAGAGCCGCTGGCGCATTGGGAGGAAGTGACGGCCGAGCGCTTCCGTCTCGACTTCGATCTGGCGATGTCTCAAAGCGCCGGCGTGCTGGCCTACGATCGCCTCGGGCACCACGACACGGACCTGACCCGCAAGCATCGATCGGCCGGCTACTCCGGCCGGGGCGTGTCGCGCTCGACGTCCCGCGGCGGCGGCGGCGAGGCTCGCCTTGCGGCAATGCAGCGACGTGGCGCCTTTGCTGGTCAGCATCACATGAGCTTCTGGCTGCTCGAGGCGATCGTCGGCTTCGAGCTCTTCCCCAAGGACGTTGCTCCGCACCTCGGCTGGGATGCCCGGCGCGTCGGCTGGCGCTTCCGTGATGCGCTCGCCGACGCGGCCGGCTTCTACCGGGTGCACGCCAAGGGCCTGAACTCACTTCCGATCAAGGTTGCGACGTCGCTTCCCGGCCCCAAGGGCGGCCGTGGAGCGGCATCGGCGGCCTAGCGGGTGTCCACACACCCGAAACATGCCGATCGGCCTCAGCGGCGAAATTTGAGGCCATAGCGTTGAAATGGGGGAACGAATGGCTGGCATCAACAAGGTGATTGTGCTGGGTCGCGTCGGGAAAGACCCGGTGATCCGGTCGCTGCAGTCTGGCGACAAGGTGGCCAATCTCTCGATGGCGACGTCCGAAGAATGGAAAGACAAGGCCACCGGCGAGAAGAAGGAAAAGACGGAGTGGCATTCCGTGACGGTGTGGGGCCCGCTCGCCAACGTCGTCGAGCAGTACGTGAAGAAGGGCGACATGCTCTACGTGCAGGGCAAATTGCAGACGCGGAAGTGGCAGGATCAGAGCGGGAATGATCGCTACACGACCGAGGTTGTCCTGCAGGGTTTCGGCGCCGAATTGCAGCTGCTTGGAAGCAAGGGCGGCGGGGCGTCGCAGGGCGATGGTGAGACCCGTGCAGGCAATGTTGCAGGCGGAAATGCAGGCAATTCCGGCGGCAACGGCTATGCGGCTGCAAAAGGGAACGGCACCAATGGAGCCGGCCGGCCGCCAGCGACGCAAACGTCGTTCATTGACGACGAAATCCCGTTCTAGTGACCATGCAGATCGGACCTTGGGAAATCGTTTGGAGTGGCGCCTGGGCATTTTGGTCCAGGCGCCCTCGTGAGCCCTACTTGACGCGCGGCGCTTACCACGTCGGGCCTCTTCTGATCATCGAGTGGGCAGACTGACGAGGGCGGGCGCCATACAACGCGATGGCGCTCGCCGTCAACTTCCTGTGATTGCGAAAAATGCAAATTTTGAAGTTGCGCAAATTTGCGCTAAACGCGATCCTATTGCTGTCCCGGCGACGATAGCGCCGGCTGGCAACTGGTGGGGAAGACACGATGAAATCAGGACTTTCTTTGACGGCTCTGGCTCAGGAGATCGAGAGACAGAGCAATGCGAAACGCGACTTCATTGCCGCGACCGAACACGTTCAGATGCGTGTGGCTGAGGTGGAGGCGGTCGGCGACGTCCCGGCGACCAAGCGTGTCGAGATGGCCTTCGGGAACAACGCCATGCCGGCAAAATTGCTCGCTCACGAGCAGGTGGCCGAGCACACGGGAGTTCCGGTCCGGTACTACAAGCGCATGCTCTCCGAGGCACCCGAACTGCTGGCCACGAACGTCGGCGAGTGGTTCCGGCGCTATCCCGCGCCGCGGATGCTGCGCACCCTGGACGGCAACGTCCGCGCCTTTCTGTCGGACCGCTACCGGCCGCTCGAGAACCACGATCTTGCCGAGGCGATCCTGCCGGTGCTGGGGGAAATGGGCCTCGACATCATGTCGAGCCAGATCACGGACACGCGGCTCTACATCAAGGCGATCGACAGCCGCGTGAAGCGCGACATGCCGACGGGCAAGAAGTGGGGCGACGGCTCGCATATCTTCTTCGACACGGTGAGCCCGGCGATCGTCATCTCGAACAGCGAGGTGGGCTGCGGCGCTCTCAGCATCGAGGCCGGCGTCTACACGAAGATCTGCACGAACCTCGCCGTGGCGTCGTCGCGCTCGATGAAGCGGTATCACCTGGGCGGGAAGCAAGAGCTGGGCGAGAGCATCGTGAAGATGCTGTCGGAGGACACGCGCCGAACGCAGGACGCTGCGCTCTGGAAGACGGTTCGCGACGTCACGCGCGCCGCCTTCGACGAGGCGGCTTTCGACGCCTACCTCTCGGAAGTGAAGGGCACGGCCGACAACAAGATCGAGGGCGATCCGGTCAAGGCTGTCGATCTGGCCGCTAAGAGGTTCGGCATCAATGAAGGCGAGAAGGCAAGCGTCCTTCGGCACCTGATTGCCGGCGGAGACCTGAGCCAGTACGGGCTTCACGCGGCCGTGACGCGGGCGGCCGAAGACCTGCAGGACTACGATCGGGCGAGCGACTTCGAGAGGCTCGGGGGCAAGGTGCTCGAGCTTCCGAAGGCCGCCTGGAAAGAGATCGCGCTGGCCGCCTGACGGCTGGCGTGTGACGGCCGGCACGCGGGGTTGTCGGCCGTCTCTCCCATTCGCTGCGCCTGCTCTTTGGGGGAGTAAGGCGGGCGCGCGATCGGCGGCCGGGCCTGTCGGGGACGGGGAGCCCGGCCGCCATCCTTCAACGAAAGCGAGCAAGCCACTAGGGTAGGGAGGGTATCGTGAACCTCCGCTCCAAAGACCCGACAAGGCCGGGTAGGGGCAAGTTGCCCAACAGTGGCGGGTGTGCCGGTTCGATCCCGCTGCGCGCTTGCTCGCGTTGGTTGAAGGAACCGCTTCTGGCCGTCGTCGCCAGACAAGCGAAGGGGCGGTCCCTGGCAGGGGGCCGCCCCGTTTTGTTCGGGCATCTCGGCGGGCTCAGCGCGCCTTGTCGGCGATCTTCTTCAGGTGCTTGCCGAGAACTCGGCGGATCATCTGCGCGCGAGAGGGAAGATCGGGCTCAGCCCGGCGGGCCTCGTCGAGCAGCCGAACCTCGTCTTCGGTGAGGCGGGTCTGGACGGGAATGCTCCCGGCGGCGTCATCGGTGGATGTCTGCTTGGCCATGTTGTCTCCTATCGAATGCGAACATGCAGATAGGATACCGGATCAAAAAATGCAACACAACACAAAATGCAAGGTTGCAAATCATGCGGCGTTGTGCCACAGTCAACGCATCGGGGCTGCCACCCCGGCACAATGGAGACGACGACAATGGCATTCGCAACGGTCAAGAACGGTCCCCGCTTCGTGGAGCGGGGGCCAGTTCTCATCGATCGCATCGAGGGCGATCACGCTGAATACCTCGTCCCAATGTACGACGACGAGGCAAGCATCGAGGGCGGTGCCGAGCGCATCGGGAACGATGTCCAAACCGACGACGAAAGCGGCATGGAATGGGCTCTCACGCGCCTCCGGGTGCCGGTGTCGTGGCTCACGTTCGCCTCCGATGACGAGGCCTGGGCAGCGGCGGTGGCCATCGCGCACGATGATGCCCTTCTTGCGGCGGCTCAGTGAGGGGCGGACATGCAATCGATCTACCATTTCGAGAGCACTGGCGCGGCCTACGACGCCTGCAACATGGCTGGAGGCCCGAAGAGGGGCGACATCCTCGTGATCCAGAGCGAGCGCGTGATCGGATTGGCCGACACGTGGCCGGTCTCGGTTACGGCTGAGGCCGGGCAGCTGCATACGCTTCGTGTGCCGGCCTCGAACTATCACGACGACATCTTCACGCGAGATCAGATCGCCGATGCAGTCGAGCTCGCTGCCCGCTTCGGGTGGATACTCCATGTCGCCTTTCGTGATGGAGACGCATCGTGAAAGCCCTGCTCGCGGTCTTCGTCGCCGGCTCGCTGGCCGGCGGCTTCTCTGTCCATCAGGTCTACACGTCCAAGGCCGTCTCGTTCGTCGAGGCGCAAGGGGACGTCCTCTATTCCGACGCGGACCGCCGAGCCTTGCGCTCGGTCATCCGTTCCGAGCTTCTTCGAGTCAAGAGGGGGAAGGCATGAGCCGACATCTCGTGACCGACAGGCCCGACGTGGGCGAGAGAAACGGGCTGGCCGACGCGCGCGCCTACCACGCCGAGCGCCACGCTCAACAGGCGATCCGGCGTGTCTGCTGGACGACTCCCGGGCTTCGGGTGACGCGGCTGCGGCTGCTGTCCGATCCCGGCTTCCCGGCCTGGGATGTCAGCTACTGCCACGGCATGATCGGCAGCGAGCATGTCGACGTCGATCTGCCGTTTGACCAGCTCGCCAAGCGCGGCATCGCTCGCCAGATCGTCAACTATGCCAAGCAGGACGGGGTGCACGCCAAGAGCCTCGGCATCCTCGACTGCATTTCCACTCTGAATTGAGGACGAAGGCGGCATGTCCAAGCCATCGAAGCCGATCGACAAGCTATCTCTCGCACTAACCAAGGCGAGTGCTGCGCTGTCCATTGCAAGAAGTCCACAAGCCACGGAAGGGCAACGAGCTCGGAGCATCGAGGATGCTGAGCGGGCAATCGACGAGGCGACGCAAGCAGCCGCAACAATAAGGGCAGCTGTGTCCGCTCTGTGAGAAGGTAGAGA
>JBFWQN010000027.1:0-20703 GCA_050249405.1 Hyphomicrobiaceae bacterium
GATGATAGTGAGCGAGCCGCCCTCCTCGATGTTGCGGGCGGCGCCGAAGAAGCGCTTGGGACGCTGCAGCGCATTGGAGTCGACGCCGCCGGTGAGCACCTTGCCGGACGACGGCACGACGGTGTTGTAGGCTCGGCCGAGGCGGGTGATCGAATCGAGCAGAATGACCACGTCGCGCTTGTGCTCGACGAGGCGCTTTGCCTTCTCGATGACCATCTCCGACACCTGGACATGGCGCGATGGCGGCTCGTCGAAGGTCGAGGCGATGACCTCACCTTTCACCGAGCGCTGCATGTCGGTCACCTCCTCCGGCCGCTCGTCGATGAGCAGCACGATGAGGAAGCATTCGGGGTGGTTGGCCGTGATCGACTTGGCGATATTCTGCAGCAGAACGGTCTTGCCGGTGCGCGGCGGGGCAACGATGAGGGCGCGCTGGCCGCGGCCGATGGGCGCCACGATGTCGATGACACGACCCGAAAAGTCCTTCAGCGTCGGGTCCTCGATCTCCATTTTGAGCCACTTGTCGGGATAGAGCGGCGTCAGGTTGTCGAAGTTGACCTTGTGCTTCTGGGCTTCCGGGTCCTCGAAGTTGATCCGATTGACCTTGATCAGCGCGAAATAGCGCTCGCCATCCTTGGGGCTGCGAATCTGGCCCTCGACGGTGTCACCCGTGCGGAGCGCGAAACGGCGGATCTGAGAGGGCGAGACGTAGATGTCGTCCGGCCCCGGCAGATAGTTCGCGTCAGGCGAGCGGAGGAAGCCGAAACCGTCCTGCAGCACCTCGACCACACCGATGCCGGTGATCTCGATGTCCTTGGCCGCCAGCTGCTTCAGCGTCGCGAACATGAGCTCCTGCTTGCGCATCGTGCTCGCGTTCTCGACGCCCGCCTCCTCGGCGAAACTCTGCAATTCAGTAGGATTCTTGGACTTCAGATCCTGAAGTTTGATCTGCTTGATGATCTCTTGCATGTGGAACTCTTCGGACTTGCCAGAGCTGGCCAAGGGAAGGGGGTCGCGTCGATCGGCGCGGTGAGGAGGGAGGTACTTTTTCAAGCGAAACGCGGGGCGGAGCCCGTCGGTCGCAGCTCTCCACGATGGGTGGGCACCCGGGAGAGGAATCGATCGAGTAGACAGTACCGCGTTTCAAGGACTTGCGCAAAGAGAATTGTGCAGATGCGAAAATTGTTCCCGTACCGCTCGTCGCTTTCTGCACGACTCATGGCGTTGCTCGAGGATGCCAATCGCATCACGACCACGGCTTCACGATCACGAGCACCACGATCACGATCATCAGCACGGTGGGCACCTCGTTGACGAGACGCCAGTGACGCGCCTGCCTGGTGTTGCGATCCTCGGCGAAGGCCCGCACAGCTGCCGAAAGGTAGCCGTGCGTGGCGGAGAGCAATATCACGGCAGCCAGCTTGCCGTGCATCCAAGGGGCTTTCCAGAAGCCCGACTGCCACATCAGCCACAGGCCCAGCACCCACGAGACGACCATCGCCGGGTTGATGATCACCTTGAGGAGCCGCTGCTCCATGATCTTGAAGGTCTCGGACTGCCTGGAGCCGGGCTCGGCCTCGCAGTGGTAGATGAACAGCCGCGGCAGGTAGAGCATGCCCGCCATCCACGAGATGATGGCGATGACGTGCAGCGCCTTCATCCAATCGTAGGCCGCAGAGCCGGCGACAGCAGCCACCGCAGCGAAGGCCGCAATGGTGACAACCAGGGCGACGGCAGCTCGGAGGGCGGGGGTGGACACGGGTTGAGGGTCCCTATCTTGGTCATCCTCGGGCTTATCCCCGACGACTTTCCGGCGTCATCGATGGATCGATCGAGGGCCCGTCACCCGCCCCTGACGATCTCGACCAGCCGCGCCACGTTCTCCGGCGGCGTCTGCGGCACGATGCCGTGACCGAGGTTGAAGATGAAGCGCTTGCCTTCCATCAGCTCGAGGATCTCCCGCGTCCGCTCCTCGAGCGGCTCACCGCCGACCACCAGCAGCAGTGGGTCGAGATTGCCCTGCACCACCGTCGGCTCGTCCTCGAAAGCCTCGCCCATCATGTAGGGCGGCATGGCCGTGTCGCAGCCGATGCCGTCGACGCCCGTCTCCGTGACGTACCAGAGTGCCGCTCCGCCTGCGCCTCGTGGAAAGCCGATGATCGGCACGTCCGGGTGGGCCTCCTTGACGCCGGCGACGATCCGCTTGGTCGGCTCGACCACCCAGCGGTCGAGCTCGTCGTCGGGCAGTGAGCCAGCCCAGGTATCGAAGATCTGCAGGACGTCGGCGCCAGCGGTCACCTGTTGCCTCAAATAGTCGATGGACGTCTCGACGAGCACATCGATCAGCCGTTGGAAACCGTCGCGGTCGCGATAGGCCCAGAGACGGGCGGCGGCCTGATCCTTCGAGCCACGTCCCTCGACCATGTAGGTCGCGACGGTCCAGGGTGCGCCGCAGAAGCCGATCAGGGCTGTCTCTTTCGGCAGATCCTGCCGGAGCCTCGCCACTGTCTCCGCGACGAGGGCGTACTTGGGCCGAGTCGCCCCTGGCCGCAAGCGGCTCAGGCCGGCGGTGGTCGTAATCGGATCGAGGAGCGGTCCCTCCCCCTCGGCGAAGCGCACACCCTGGCCCAAGGCGTCGGGGACCAGCAGGATGTCGGCGAAGAGGATGGCCGCATCGAAGCCGTAGCGGCGGATCGGCTGGAGGGTCACCTCGGCCGCAAGCTGCGGATTGTAGCACAGGTCGAGAAAGCCGCCGGCCTTGGCGCGGACCTCTCGATACTCGGGCAGGTAGCGGCCAGCCTGACGCATCAACCAAATTGGCGGCGGTTGATCGATCACTCCTCGGAAGGGGTCGAGAAGGCGGCGTTGGATGCTCTGGGTGGGGCGAGCGGGTTTGGCCACTTAAATCCTTCCAGATTCGTCTGAAGTTGTTTTTTTGACTCTTAGTGCAGTGGATTGCGGAGATCGAGGCCGGGCAACCGGATGCGCGGGGGCGTCGGCTCGTGTCGACAACATGGCTCCAGATCAAGTAGCCTCCGGACAAGCTCACCACAAGTCGGTCAAAGCCGATCGGTTTCAGCGGCTTGTGGGACGATTGCCGAGGCATCCCGGGGCGGACGGGCTGTTGACAAGGCATGGGGAAGGCCGGAACAACTGCTGCGGTGCCGGCGGGGCGAGGACGAGCGGCAAGCCGGCCTCGCGCGGGCTCTCTTGTGTGCGAGATTGTGGAGAACGTGCGTTTCGTCCATGCGTGACGGACGGCCCCTCGGAGGCGGGGGGACAACCCGGGAATTTATCAACAGATGCCCCACGTCACGCCAAGCTACTTTCACCTCCATCTGATCTCCGACGCGACCGGCGAGACCCTGACCACCATCGCCAAGGCGGCGGCGGTGCAATACGCGCAGGTTCGCCCGATCGAGCATGTGCATCCGCTGGTGCGCACGCAGCGGCAGCTCGACCGGGTGCTGCAGGAGGTGGCATCGGCGCCTGGGATCGTGCTCTACACGCTGGTGCAACGCGATCTGACCGCCTCGCTCGAGACGCGATGCCGGGAGCTGAAGGTGCCGTGCCTGCACGTGCTCGAGCCGGTCATGAAGGTTTTCGAATCCTATCTCGGGGCGCCGCAGACGCCGATCGTGGCCGGCCAGCATGTGCTCGACTCCGGCTACTTCCAGCGCATCGATGCGCTGAATTTCGCGATGGCCCACGATGACGGCCGGTTGCCGGACGATCTCAACCAGGCCGACATCATCATTCTCGGCATCTCGCGGACGTCGAAGACGCCGACCAGCATCTATCTCGCGCAGCGCGGCTACAAGGTGTCGAACGTGCCGCTCGTGCCGGGCATCGATCCGCCGGCCGTGCTCGCGACGCCGCACCGGGCCTTCGTGGTGGGCCTTGTGGCCAGCGTCGAGCGCATCATGGAGGTCCGGCGCAACCGCGTGCACCTCCTGGCCGACAAGGAGCTCGACGACTATGTGGACCGGGCGCGCATCGCGGCCGAGCTCTCGACGTCGCGCAAGCTTTTCCAGCGGCACGGCTGGCCGGTGATCGACGTGACCCGGCGCTCGGTCGAGGAGACGGCGGCGACCATCATCAAGCTACTCGCCGAGCGGCGCATGGCGGAAAGCGACGGATCCGACAATGACGACTGAGCGGCGCCGACAGCTGATTCTCGCATCGCAGAGCCAGAGCCGGCGCCGGATGCTTACGGCCGCGGGGCTCGTGTTCGACGCGATTCCTTCGTCCGTGGACGAGCCGAAGCTGCGCCAGGCTCTCGAGGCGAATGGCACGCCGGTCGGTCCGGAAGCGATCGCCCGGACACTGGCCGCGGCAAAAGCCGAGGAGGTGAGCCGCGCGCACCCCGAGGCCCTGGTGATTGGCGGCGACCAGGTGCTGGCGCTCGGAAAGCGCCTCCTCGAGAAGCCGCCAAGCATCGAGGCGGCCCGCCGCCAGCTGATGGAGCTGAGGGGGCGCATGCACGATCTCGTCTCGGCTGTGGTGCTGGCCGAGGCAGGTCATGTGGTCTGGAGTCATGCCGAGACCGCGACGCTGACGATGCGGCTCTTCTCACTAGCATTTCTCGACAGCTATCTGGCTCAGGCCGGCACGGAGGTCTGCAGCTCGGTCGGCGCCTATCAGCTCGAAGGGCTCGGGGCTCAGCTTTTCGAGCGGATCGAGGGCGACTATTTCACGATCCTCGGCTTGCCACTCGTGTCGCTGCTCGGCGAGCTCCGCAATCGAGAGGTTCTCGCGACATGAAAAGAGCGGCGGTGATCGGCTGGCCTATCGAGCATTCGCGCTCGCCGATGATTCATGGGCATTGGCTCGCGCGCTACGGCATCGACGGCAGCTACACGAAAATCGCCGTGCGACCGGAGGAGGTGGTCGGCTTCGTGCGCTCCCTCGCCGAGAAGGGGCTCGCCGGGTGCAATGTAACGCTGCCGCACAAGGAGGCTGTCTTCCGCGCAGCCGACGTGCGCCATGCCTCGGCCGAAGCGGTCGGTGCCGCCAACACGCTGTGGCTCGAAGGCGGCAGGCTGCATGCGGCCAATACCGACACGTACGGCTTCATGCGACACCTCGACCTTTCGGCGCCGCGCTGGAAGGCGAAGGACCGACCGGTGCTGCTGCTGGGTGCGGGTGGCGCCGCGCGCGGCATCGTCTATGGGCTGCTGGACGCCGGCGTCGGCGAGGTTCGAGTCGCCAACCGCACGCTCGCGCGCGCGGAGGAGATCGCCCGCCATTTCGGCCCGCGCGTCAAGCCGCTGGCCTGGAGTGACGCAGCCGGGGCCGCGGTCGATTGCGGGCTCCTCGTCAACACCACCGCGCTGGGCATGGCCAAGACCGGCCCGCTCGACTTCGACGTGGCCGTGCTGCCGGACGATGCCACCGTCGCCGACATCGTCTATGTGCCGCTGGAGACGCCGCTGCTGCACGACGCCCGGACCCGTGGCCTTGTCGCTGTCGATGGCCTCGGCATGTTGCTGCACCAGGCGGTGCCTGGATTTGCCAAATGGTTCGGTGTCGAGCCGGAGGTGACGGCGGAGCTGCGGGATATTCTCGTACGCGACATCGAGGGTCACTGACCGCGAAGCCGGTTGGATCGGAAAGCCTGGGGGACGACACGTGCTCATCATCGGACTGACCGGCTCCATCGGGATGGGCAAGTCGACGGTCGCCAAGCGTTTTGCCGCGAACGGCATCGCGGTGTGCGACGCCGATGCCGAAGTGCACAAGCTCTATTGCGCGGGTGGCGCGGCGGTGGCTCCGATCGAGGACGCTTTTCCCGGCGTGACCGGTCCCGACGGCGTCGAACGGCAGAAGCTCGCCGCCGCATTGCTCGCCGATCCAGCCGGATTCAAGCGGCTCGAGGCGATCGTGCATCCGCTGGTGCACGCCGCGGAGCGCGATTTCCTGCGAGCCGAGGCGGCGCGAGGTGCGGAGATGGCCGTTCTCGAAATACCGCTTCTGCTCGAAGGAGGTGGCGAGAAGCGGGTCGACGTGGTGGTCGTCGTCTCGGCTCCCGCTGCCGTGCAGCGCCAACGCGTGCTCGAACGCCCAGGCATGACGAGCGAGAAGCTCGAGCAAATCCTGTCGCGGCAAGTTCCCGATGCCGATAAGCGGCGCCGTGCCGACTACATCGTCGATACGGGCGTCGCGATTACGGAGACCGAAGCCGAGGTGGATCGCATCGTCGGTGTGCTGCGAGGGCGCGCCGGGACGGCGTTCACGAGATGCTGGGCTTAGAGGCGACCTCGAACGATCCGGACAAGCGTAGCAAGCCTAGTCCGCAGCAGCTGCATGCGGCGGCTGCAATGTCTGCCTGTTTTACAATCAATCTGCCTTCGATAATTGCTTATTATTCAGGCTGATCGATGAGATCGAGGACTCCATGTATTTCTCAACCTGTTGCTTTTCAACGTTTATGTCTTCTCTTTGAATCTGGCATGAAAATTGATCATGACGCGCTGTGCCTAGGCACTTGCTTGCAATCCAGGCATACCGCCTCACTTGGCGGCGGCACCAAACAAGACACCGCTATGGGGGACGCGCATGGAGCAGCTGCAGACCAGCACGGACGTCTTTTTCCTACTGATGGGGGCGATCCTCGTCTTCGCGATGCATGGCGGCTTCGCGTTCCTCGAGGTCGGCACCGTGCGGCACAAGAACCAGGTGAATGCGCTGGTGAAGATCCTCGTCGACTTCGCCATCTCGACCGTCGCCTACTTCTTCGTCGGCTACGGGATCGCCTACGGCATCTCGTTCATGATCAGCGCGGAAGGCCTGGCGGGCGCAGCCAAGGGCTTCGACGGGCAGGGCCTCAGCCTCGTGAAGTTCTTCTTTCTCGCGACGTTCGCGGCGGCCGTGCCGGCCATCGTCTCGGGCGGAATTGCGGAGCGAGCCCGGTTCTTGCCGCAGTGCGTGGCGACCGGCCTGATCGTCGGGCTGTTCTATCCGTTCCTGGAAGGATTGATCTGGAACAAGAATCTGGGGCTGCAGGGCTTCTTCGCCAGCACATTCGGCGCTGAAATCAAGGACTTCGCCGGGTCCATCGTGGTGCACGCGTTCGGCGGCTGGGTGGCGCTCGCCGCAGTGTGGCGCCTCGGTGCCCGCAATGGCCGCTACAACCGCGGGCGCGCGATCGCGACCCCGCCATCGTCGATCCCGTGGCTGGCTATGGGGTCGTGGCTGCTCTGCGTCGGCTGGTTCGGGTTCAACGTGATGAGCGCTCAGTCGCTGAAAGCGGTGACCGGGCTCGTTGCCCTCAATTCGCTGATGGCCATGTGCGGGGGCATCCTCGTCGCGCTGTTTGCCGGCCGGAACGATCCGGGCTTCGTGCACAACGGTGCGCTCGCGGGTCTGGTGGCGGTGTGTGCGGGCTCGGACATCTTTCATCCGGTGGGTGCGCTGGTGGTCGGCGGCGTGGCCGGCTGGATCTTCGTGCAAATGTTCCAGATCGCGACCAACACTTGGCAGCTCGACGACGTGCTCGGCGTGTGGCCACTGCATGGGCTCTGCGGCCTATGGGGTGGTATCGCGTGTGGCATCTTCGGGCTGAAGGCGCTGGGCGGGCTTGGCGGCGTATCGACGATGAGCCAGGTGTTCGGCAGCCTGCTCGGCGCCGGGGCCGGGCTCGTGACAGGCCTCATCGTCTATACGGTGGTGGACGTGCTGTTCACGTTCCGGATGTCGCCGGAGGAGGAGCGGATCGGCGCCGACCTCGCCATCCACAAGATCGGCGCCAATCCGGAGGACGAGGTGCGATCCGGTCGGCTGTGACCCCTGGGATTCGTAGAGCGCGTCAGTCGCGGAGGGGCCTTACATCAACTTCAGGCCCTTCAGACTGGCGTGGCCGTTGCGGCCGACGATGATGTGGTCGTGAATGGTAATGCCGAGTGGACGGGCAGCCTCGACGATCATGCGCGTCATGTCGACATCGGCACGAGACGGCGACGGGTCGCCGGACGGGTGGTTGTGCACAAGAATGAGCGCCGAGGCCGACAGCTCGAGGGCGCGCTTCACGACCTCGCGCACGTAGACCGGCGTGTGATCCACCGTGCCTTCCTGCTGGACCTCGTCGGCGATGAGCTGATTCTTCTTGTCGAGGAACAGGATGCGGAAGCATTCCCGGTGGTCGAAGCCTTGAGCGGCACGGCAATAATCGAGCACCGCATTCCAAGAGCCCAAGACTTTGCGGCCTTTGATCTCGCCGTGCATCAAGCGGAGGGCCGCTGCACGGATCAACTTCAGCTCGTCCACGGCGCGGTCACCAACGCCCTCGATCTCGCGGAGGCGCTCGGGCGGCGCGTTGATGACGTCCGCGAACGAGCCGAACCGCGCGAGGAGGCGCTTAGCGAGCGGTTTGGTGTCGCCCCGGGGAAACACCCGAAAGAGGATGAGCTCGATCAACTCGTAGTCGGGGACCGCCTCGGCTCCGCCGCTGCGGAAGCGCGAGCGAAGGCGGGCACGATGACCAGCCTTGTCGTCGATTTCCGGCCGGGCGGAGATGGCGGCCGGCATGGCCTGCTCAAGGAAGCTCGACTGGACAGGCGTGCTGGCAGCCTCGTCGTCAGGGGCCGACGGGCTTTGCGAGTTGCCGCGGCTTCCCATGACTGCGCCCTAGGACAGAGGCCTCGCGTACGGGGGACGATGCAGGCCAGCGGGCGAGAAGGTAAACACCTCGCAGCCGTCGGCCGTGATCCCGACCGTGTGCTCGAACTGTGCGGACAGCTCGCGATCCCGAGTCACGGCCGTCCAGCCATCGTGCAGGATCTTCACGTCAGGCTTGCCGAGATTGATCATCGGCTCGATCGTGAACAGCATTCCGGGCTGTAGCAGGACGCCCTCGCCCGGCTCGCCGTAGTGCAGAATGTTCGGGCGATCGTGGAATACGAGACCCAGCCCGTGACCGCAGAAGTCGCGCACCACGCTACAGCGCTGGCTCTCGGCAAAGGTCTGAATGGCCGCACCGATGTGGCCGGTGGTGTTGCCCGGCTTGGCGGCGGCGATGCCGCGATGCAGGGCCTCGAAGGTGACGTCGATCAGCCGCTCGGCACGCCGGGAGACATCGCCCACGGTGTACATGCGGCTGGTGTCGCCATGCCAGCCGTCGACAATCAGCGTGACGTCGATGTTGACGATGTCGCCTTCGCGAAGTGGCTTCGGGTTAGGAATGCCATGGCACACGACATGATTCACCGAAGTGCAGATCGAATGCGTGTAGCCACGATAATTCAGCGTCGCGGGCAAGGCGCCATTGTCCATGGCAAACTCGAACACGAGGTCGTCGAGGCGCTCGGTGCTGACGCCCGGCACGACGTAGGCCGCGAGCAAATCGAGCGCCGAGGCGGCGAGGTGCCCCGCTTTACGCATGCCAGCGAAGGCCTCGGGCCCGTGTAGGCGGACCTTGGCCTCCTTTTCCTTCTGCTGGACCGTGTGACTGTAGTCGAGGTTCGACATGAGCTGGCGCCGTCCGAAACGCTGGGAGCTTCTCCGACCAATGTAGTCCAAAAGCGCATCCCGACAACGCCGGCCCCGACGAACGCCCGTTAGGGGCTCGCCGGTTCCTGTGCGGCTCAGGCGGGTGCACCTTCGCCGGGCGCGGCCTCGCTGGCGGTCGCCTCGGCGATCAGGCGCTGGGCCTGACCAACCCAGTCGCCCTTCTCGATGGCGCCCTCGAGCGACAGCACCTCGTCGACGTTGGCGATGTCCTCGTCCGAGAAATTGGCGATCTGGTCGTACTTGATGCAGCCGATCTGCTGCAGCCGCGCTGCAAGATCAGTGGAGATGCCGTTGATCCTCGTGAGATCGTCGGCCTCACCCTTCGGCTTCTTGAAGCCTTTCCAGGCGGCGGCCAGACGACGCGCGCGGGCGTCGGTACGCTCGAGGATACGGGCTGCCTTGCCGCGGCGACCGCGCAGGTAATACAGCTTGGCGCGACGCACCTTTCCGCGGCGCAGGACCTCGATCTCGGCGATGAAGGGCGAATAGATCGGGAATACGCGCTCCACGCCCTCGCCGTAGGAAATTTTGCGAACCGTGAAGCTCTCGTTGATGCCGTGGCCCTGGCGGGCGATGCAAACGCCCTCGTAAGCCTGGAGGCGGAAGGTCTCCTTCGCGTCCTCCTTCTTCTTGGCACCCTTGGGTGGGGCCTTGCCCTTGGCGGGGGCCGGCTCACCTTCGGATACGCGCACCATCACGCGCAGCGTATCTCCGGGGCCGAACTCCGGCACGCCACGCTTGGCGAGCACGGCCTTCATCTGCTCTTTCTCGAGCTCTTGGATGATGTTCATTGTTGTTGGTCCTTGCGTTCGACATCATGCAGCAGAGGAGCCGGGCGGTGCCGCCTAGGCAACGCGACCGGCTCGTGCAGACCCGCGAGGCGGGCTCACCCGATTGGGCGTGGGATCAGAAGCGGCCTGCATAGCTCAAACGGATGCACTTGTCGATGTTCGGTCGAGCCGTGCCGCCAGTGCCCGGCTCTGCCCAGCTCACGCCACCAGCACGATCTTGCCGAAGTGGGCGTTGGCCTTCATGTGGGCGAGCGCGGCGGCGGCCTGCTCGAGCGGGAAGGTGCGGTCGATGGGAAGCGAAATGCGGCCCGCCTCGACGTGGCTCCAGAGATCGTCACGCATCAAACGGTTGATCTCGCGCACCTCCTCGACGGATCGCGTACGGAAAGTGACGCCGATGTAGTCGATGCGACGGAGTGCATGCAGGTCGAAGTCGAAGTCGCCGTGAAAGCCGCCGAGGCGGCCGACGTTGACGATGCGGCCGAGGATTTTCGTCGCCTTGAGGTTGCCGTTGGCGACGTAGCCGGAGATCTGATCGACGATCAGATCGACGCCTTTGCCGCCGGTGGCCTCGAGCACCTGCTCGGGCCAAGTGGGATCAAGCGAGTCGATGGCCTTGTCGGCGCCATGCTCTGTCAGACGGGCGCGGCGCTCGGCGTTGGTCGACGAGCCCATCACGAGACGGGCGCCTTTGAGCTTGGCGATCTGCTGGGCGATCAAGCCGACGCCCGAGCTCGCGCCCTGGATGAGCACGGCCTCGCCGGGCTGCAGACGTCCGGCGGTGACGACGGCGTTATGCATGGTCTGGAGGCCGACGGGGAGTGTCGCGGCCTGCTCGAAGCTCATGTTGTTGGCGGGAATCTTGTGCGTGCGGCCCATGTCGGCCAGCGCATATTCAGCGTAGCTGGCGGCCGCAGCGCACATGACACGGTCGCCGGGCTTAACGTGGCTGACGCCGGTGCCGATCTCGGCCACCTCACCCGAGCATTCGAGGCCGAGGATGGTGCCTGGACCACCGGAAGGCCCGTGCATGCGACCGGAGGCCACGATGAGGTCGGCCCGGTTGAGGCCCGCAGCGCGGACCTTGACGAGGACCTGTCCGGGGCCAGGCCGGGGTCGGTCGACGTCACGGATCTCGATGCCGTTCTGGCCGAGCACGGCGGCTTTCATAGGTGCTTCTCCTCGGGTGCGAGCACAACGACGAGAGCGCCGGCTATTCGCCCTTGAACAGCCCCCGGCGTCCCTCGACCGACAGGACCACGAGAAAAGCACAGATGCCGAGGGCCGCGAAGCCCACGGCGAGGGGCGTCGGCGTGCCGTCGAAGCTGCGGCCGATGAAACCGCCGAAGACGACGCCGGCTCCGGTCACGAAGGCGCCAAGGAGAGAGGACGCCATGCCCGCCACGTGCCCGACCGGCTGCATCGCGATCGAGTTGAAGTTCGATTGCATGAGCGCAAACAGGTAGAAGCAGAGGCCGAGGAGACCCATCAGCACGGGCAGCGGCGGCCGGCCGAGCAGGCAGGTAATGGCCAGCGCAGAGCTGGCGGCGATGTACGCCACAAGCGCCGCGTGCGAGAGCCGTCGCATCCCGAGGCGACGCACGAGGAGCGCGTTGGTCATCGCCGCGAGGGCCATCGTGGCCGCAATGGCGCCGAAGGCGAGCGGAAACAACTGGCCGAGGCCGTAGGCGTCGACGAAGATCTGTTGCGCGCTCGAGATGTAGGCGACGAGGCAGCCGAACATGAGACCGGCGGCCAGACCGTAGCCGCGGGTGACTGGGTTCGACAGCACGGCCAGCAGCGAGGCGCCGACACCGAGGGGGCGGCTGCCTGTCGCGCGGCGCGTCTCGGGCAGGCGCGCGCCGACCCAAAGAATAGCGACCAGTCCCGCGGCGAGCAGAGCACCGAAGCTCCATCGCCAAGTGCCGATATGCAGCAGGCCCTGCCCGACACTCGGCGCCATGACGGGAACAGAGATGAACACCATCATCACGAAGGACATGGTCCGGGCCATATCGCGGCCGGTGAAAGCGTCGCGGACGACGGCCGTGCCGATGGTGCGGGCGGCCGCTCCGCCGAAGCCCTGCACCATGCGGGCGGCGACCAGGAGGGTGAAGCTCGGGGCGACGAGAGCCGCGAGGGCGGCCAGCGAATAAATACCCAGTCCGACCAGCAGCGGACCGCGCCGGCCGAGTCGATCCGAGAGATGGCCCCAGACGAGCTGCCCGCCGGCCAAGCCGGCGAGGTAGCCCGTGACGACGAGCTGCCGATCGTTCTCGGATGTCACGCCGAGCGCCGTGCCGATGTCGGGCAGAGCTGGGAGCATGATGTCGATGGACAAAGCCGTCAGAGCCATGAGCCACGCAAGCAGGGCGATAAACTCGCGGAACGACAGCGGCGCGTGTCCGGGCGGGCTTTCTGTCGGTGTCGGCTGGTTCAAGTGGCCTCGGCTCCGGTGAGAAGGGGGTGCAGGCACCGGCACCGTTCCGAGGGCGGCCGGCCATCTGTCAAGTCGTCGCACAACAGAGGGGTGCGACGAATGCTCTCAAAAGAGCGGCCTTGAAAAAGTCATATAGCCCCATAGTCAGAAATTGCCGACTCCTGGTAACCTCTTCTTTACTGTGGCCGGGACGCTACACTTTCCTGATGCCGGTCATAGGCAATGGCAAAGCCGAGGGGGCACCAGCCCTCGCATCAAGGGAGTGACCGAAGGATGGCGCAACCGACAGCGGACAGGCATTGGTCACGCACCAAAGGGCTCATGTGGACGATGTTCACACTGTGGCTCATTTTCAGCTTCGTGATCCACTTCTTCGTCGAAAACCTCAATAACATCAAGTTTCTGGGTTTCCCGCTCGGCTTCTACATGGCGGCCCAAGGGTCACTCATCGCCTTCGTGGTCATGCTGTTCATCTTCGCCTCGCGGCAAGATGCAATCGACCGTGAAGAAGGTCAGGCCGAGGACGTTTGAGGGGAATCCCAATGGCAACGACCAAAGACACTTCGGTCGGCGGAAAGAGCTTTCTCGATAACCTCGGGAAAATCTACGCCATCTACACGGGCGGTTTCTTCGCCTTCGTCGTGGTGCTCGCAATCCTCGAGCAGATGGGCGTTCCGAACCGCTTCATCGGCTACGGCTTCGTGTTTCTCACGCTCGCCGTCTACGCAGTCATCGGGATTCTCTCGCGCACCTCGGAGGTCGGCGAGTACTACGTGGCCGGCCGCTCCGTGCCAGCCTTCTACAACGGCATGGCAACCGGTGCCGACTGGATGTCGGGCGCCTCGTTCGTCGGCATGGCCGGCACACTGTTCCTGCTCGGATACGACGGCCTCGCCTTCGTGCTCGGCTGGACCGGCGGCTATGTTCTCGTGGCGATCCTGATCGCGCCGTTCCTGCGGAAGTTCGGCGCCTACACGGTTCCGGATTTCTTCTCGGAGCGTTTCGGAGGCAGCTTCGCCCGCTTCCTGGCCGTGATCGTGCTGATCTGCTGCTCCTTCACGTATGTGACGGCACAGATCTATGCGACCGGCATCATCGCCTCGCGCTTCCTCGACATCGACTTCACGCTGGCGGTCTACGTCGGACTGCTCGGCATCCTGCTCTGCTCGATGCTCGGCGGCATGAAGGCGGTCACGTGGACGCAGGTGGCACAGTACATCGTGCTCATCGTCGCCTACCTGATGCCTGTGGTGATCCTGTCGGCGAAGAAGTACGGCCTGCCGCTGCCGCAGCTCACCTACGGGCAAGCGCTCTCGGATATCACCAATCTCGAGAACCAGATGGCGGCCAAGGGCCTGATCGCCAGCGCCAAGGACGCCGCAGGGGGTGCGATCGCCGCGAAGCCACACGTCAAGCCGTTCACGGACTACGATCCGCTGAACTACTTCGCGCTGATCCTGTGCCTGATGGTCGGCACGGCCTCGCTGCCGCACATCCTGATGCGCTACTTCACCACCCCGTCGGTGCGTGAGGCGCGCTCGTCGGTCGCGTGGTCGCTGTTCTTCATCTTCCTGCTCTACTTCACGGCACCGGCCTACGCGGCGTTCGCGAAGCTCGAAGTCTACTCGCTGATCAACAAGGGCACGCAGCTGGCCGACCTGCCGGCGTGGATGTACACCTACGGCAAGCTGGGTCTCGTCAAGGTCTGCGGCGTCGACGTCAAGCTCGTGCAGGACGTCATCGCGGGCTGCGGAAAGATCGCTCAGCATCCGGGCGTGCTGCGGATGCAGGATCTGAGCATCAATCCGGACGTGATCGTGCTTTCGACGCCAGAGATCGCCGGCATGCCCTACGTGGTCGCCGGACTCGTCGCGGCGGGCGGCCTGGCCGCCGCACTCTCGACTGCCGACGGCCTGCTGCTGGCCATCGCGAACGCACTCAGCCATGACGTCTACTACAAGATGGTCAGCCCGAACGCGTCGACGTTCACGCGTCTCGTCGTTGCGCGCGTCCTGCTCGTGGTCGTGGCTCTCGGTGCGGCGATGACGGCGGCGACCAAGCCGGCGGACATCCTGTCGATGGTGGCCTGGGCATTCTCGCTGGCGGCAGCGGGCATCTTCCCGGCGCTCGTCATGGGCATCTGGTGGAAGCGGGCGTCCTCGGCCGGTGCGGTGGTCGGCATGATCCTCGGCTTCGGCGTCTGCCTCTATTATCTGGTCGGCACGCGCTACTTCGCGCCTTCGTTCTACGAGACTTGGAGCTGGCTCTCGACGGCATCGCCGGCCGCGGTCAAGCGCTATGCCGAGCTGAAGGCTGCCTGTGCCACGAACGCGGCGCAGTGCGTAGCCCTCGACAAGCACGCGCAGACCATCGCGAGCTGGTGGGGCGTGAAGAACATCTCGGCGGCGCTGTTCGGCCTGCCGGTTGGCTTCCTGACCATCTGGATCGTGTCGCTCCTCACTCCGGCTCCGTCGCAAGCGGTGCAGGACATGGTCGATGCAACACGGCGTCCGCGGGGCGACACCATCATCCGCGACAAGGATGCGGCCGTCGCACACTGAGCGGCCGAGGCTTCGACAACACCTGGAGGCGGGGCTTGTGCCCCGCCTTTCGTTTGGGCACAGTCCGGCCGGCTCGCAGAGCCGCCGCGTTGAACCGGAGCGGGCATGACACCGACCGAGAGCTTTCTGGCGCACTGGTACTTCCACGTGCCGAACCTCGCGATGGCGGCGCTCATCTACACCCTGATCGGCCGCTACGTGCTCGAGCTATTGCTGGCGAGCCGGCCCGATGCGGTGATGCTCAAGGTCTTCCGGTCGATCACACGACCTGTCGTGGCTATCGTGCGTTTCCTGACACCCCGGGTGGTGCCGGACGGCATTGTCGTCATCCTGGCCATCTGCTGGCTCATGGCGGCGCGAATGTTGTGGTTTCTCACCTGCGTCGCGGCCGGGATGCGGCCGAATATCGGAGTCTGAGGATGGCCGAAGACGACATGCAATCGCGCGAGGAGACGATGCAGCGCGACGTGCTGCTGGTCGCCACGACCGCAGCATCGCTCGCCAACGGGATGCACTTCTCGCCGCTCTTCGACCCGGTTCACTTTTTGATCCGGCCGTTCGTGACGCCGATGCTCGCGAGCCCGATCGTCCTCTTCTACCTGACGTCGATCTTCATCGCGGCGATGACGCTGGTGCTCGGCGGCATCCCGGCGGCTCTTTACGAGCGGGCCCGGGGTCTCGAGCAGAGCAGCCCGCTCTCGCTCGGCATCTGGCTGGTGGCGACCCTCGTCCTGGCGCTGCCGGGCATTCTGGGCGCCTTCGGCTACTTCGATATCGAGTAGAGGTAGGAAGCGCGGAAAAAAGCAGGCGGCCTGCCGGAGAAACGAGCTTCAACGGCAGTGAGGAAGTTGGCTAATCCTTGCGTGGCCGGTTACCTCGGCGACGGGCACACACAAACCATGATCGATCGGATCGAGCATCTCGCACACGTCAGCGTTGCGCGCGGCTGCGGCTTTGCAGCACTCGCGATCCTGACGTTCTTCATCGGCATGTCCAGCGACATCGTCGTGGCGTTCAAGTGCGGCGGATACCTCGCCATGCTCACGACCGCCGTGCTTTTGCTCAAGGCCAGCCTGGCGACACGGCAGAACTACCGGCGGACGGAGCTGTGGGTCATGCTGAAGCCGGCCGAGCGCCCGGATGCCGCCATTGCCCAGCAGATCATCTCGACGGTGCTGCGCGATGCCTACCTGCGCTTCGCACGGCAGGGGGCCATCCTGTCGGCATTGTTCCTGATCACCGGGATGATCGGGACGGCTCTGCAAAGTTGAAGCCTGCGCCGCGGGGCGCTTGCCCGGGCCACGCGGCACCGAATCCGATCAACGGTCTCCTGGCCACTTGAGGGTCTGCCCGCCGAGGCCCGCGGGTGCAGGCTTCAGCGCTCCGGCCGTCCGCACGGGTGGCTGTGCGGGCGTACTGCGCCGGGCCACCTTGGCCGTGGTCGCCGGCGGCGCCTGTTTGTGAGACGTCTCGGGCCGAGCGGCCGCGGCCTTCGCATGGCGGCTTCCCGCAGCTTTCCGAGGCATTGCCATGGAAGCGCGCGCGATGGC
Organism: Hyphomicrobiaceae bacterium; assembly: GCA_050249405.1. Classification (GTDB taxonomy): domain Bacteria; phylum Pseudomonadota; class Alphaproteobacteria; order Rhizobiales; family Hyphomicrobiaceae. The sequence goes on from JBFWQN010000027.1 coordinate 16,850, forward strand.
GGCATTGGGGCCAGAGGCGGCGGCCTCGCGGGTGGTCGGCTCAGTGCGTTCGGTGGGCGTCTCGGCCGCGACTTTGGGCTCTTGGCCGGAAACGACACTATCAGAAGGCGCGGATGGTTTGGTTGAAGTCGCCGCCGCTTGCTGCTGCTCAGCTTTCGGGGCTTCCTTGGCTTTGGCCATCACCTCCTCAGCTGCGTAGCGGCGGTGCCGGTCGACCTCGCTCTGGGCCCAGGGCTCGGGCTTGCACTTGCAACCATCGACCAGCGCTTTCCGGTAGCGAAATGCGTTCGGCATCTGGCCATAGCTGCGGCCGGTCAGATCGACCATGCCGGCAGCGTTGTCGGTGGATCCGGACGAATAGAAGAGCCTGGCCTCACTGCCACAACTGGCGCGGCATAGATTTGCGTCGCGATTGAAGGCGCGACGCGAAACCGAGGTGCTGATGGGAAAGTAGTAACCGTCGCACGTGCGCACGCAGACCGTGCGGAATTGGCCCGAGAGGCTGACGCGCTCCTCGTCGGAGGTGTGGTCGGGGTGGCCTCGGGTGGGCTGGACGCGAACTGGTGGGGAGACGGGAGTGCGATAGCCCCGATCGTATTGCGGGACGGGCACCGTAGGTGTTGCGCGTGTGGCAGGGCTCGGCGCGGCGGGGCCCGATAAGCCGAACAGGCTCTGGAAGAAGCCTTGAGCACGGCTTTCGCCGGCAGCCCCTGCGACGACGGACGTGATGAGGACGGCGATGGCCGCCGTGCGCGAGACCGCAGACATGAACGCTGAACACCAGAGGACGCGAGACTGACAAGCCGAGCCGACGGGCCGACCTGGTGGTCATACGGCATGCGTGGCAAATTTTCCTTGAACGTCCGGCATGGTTTCAGGCGGCTTCAATTGCCACTGAAGACGCGTTCCTTCCAGGCCCGCCCAGAACCTGATGCCGGAATGAAGCGTCCGGTGCTCTTTTCCTCCGGCACGGCCCCCAGTCGCATCTGCTCGGAACGGGCGAGCCTGATCCGCTCCTCGCTTCGGCCCGCAGTCCGCGAGGGCGGCTCGGTCCCACTGCGCTTGGTCAGCTGGGCAAGCTCGCGGCTGGCTGCGGCATCGGCGATTTCCTTGGCGCTGTCGGCCACGGACCTTGCCGCCTGCAGCTCCGTTGCAAGTCGACTGGCCTCGACCGCGGCAATCCTGTTGCCTGAGCGCGCCGATTGCTCGGCCGCATAGAGGCGATGACGATCGCGTGCTTGTTGATCCCAGGGCTGGGGCTGACAGCGGCATTGAGCATCGTAGCGGGAGCGGAACATGAAAGCGGTCTTGAGCGCGCTGTAGGGCAGACCGTCGGGAGAGACCATGGTGCCGGGGCCGCCGCCGGGAATGCGATGAACAAAGAGGCGGGCGGGGCTGCCGCACGCCGCGCTGCAGGCGGCGGCGTCCTCGTCGAAGCGGTCGGCCGTCGTCGAGAAGCTGATCGGCCAGAAATAGCCGTCGCAGAGCCGGACGCAGTAGGTCCGGTAAGTGCTTGATCGTCCGTCGTGGAAATTCGCAGCCGGATCATGCTCCGGGTTATCGGTCGATGCCTTCAGCACGCCAAGCGGCGGCTTGAATTGCGCAGGTGAAGGAGTGGAGGCCGGCGTCACAACAGCAGGGATCGACGCAAGGCGCGCCTCAGAGCCCGAGGCCGAAGACGCAACGTCAGGGCCGTCCGGCGCCTCGATCCTGCCGCTGCCGTCGATGATCTCCCGGTCCAGAAGGCGTAGCAGCGACGTGCCGACCGATTGCGCGGACCACGAAACCAGCAGCACAAGCAGGCTGGACACAGCCAGATAGGCGCCGACCGCAATCGTACGGGCCACCTCAGGACGATAACTGAACATTCGATTACGCCACACGCGCCAAGACGCCTACTCGAAGACAACTGATCCGCGCACTTACTAGCGCCAGTCTGGCAGCTATCCAACGAACTTCGACGTGAACGCCGTGGCGAAGCCGAAGGTTCCGGTCAACTTGGTCAACGAGGAGCGAGTCGAACGGCGCCGTCGAGGCGTATCGAGACACCATTGAGCATGGCGTTCTCACAGATGTGCAGGGCAAGTGCTGCATATTCGGACGGGTGGCCCAGGCGCGACGGGAACGGGACAGACGCTGCCAGCGCTGCGCGGCTCTCCTCCGGCAAGCCATCGAACATCGGAGTATGGAAGAGCCCCGGCATGATGGTTGCCACCCGAACGCCGGATTGGGCGAGATCGCGGGCGAGGGGCAGCGTCATGGCCAGCACGCCACCCTTCGAAGCGGAATAGGCGACCTGACCGATCTGGCCATCCTCGGCTGCGACGGAAGCCGTGCAGACGATCACGCCCCGCTCATTGTCGGCGCCAACCGGCGCCAACGACTGCATGTGCGCGGCAGATTTGGCGATCATCAGGAAGGTACCTATCAGATTGACCTGAATGACCTTGGTGAAGGTCGCGAGGTCGTGCGGCTCTATCGCGCCGGTCTCGCGGCTCTTGCGGCTGATGCGCTTGGCGATGCCGATACCCGCGCAGTTGACCAGGACGCGCTCGGAGCCTAGCGCGGCCCGTGCGGCTGCAAGTGCAGCGTCGACACTCGTCTCGCTCGTCACGTCGCACTTGAAGAAACGGCCACCGATGGCAGCGGCGTGAGTCTCGCCGAGCTTCTCGTTCAGATCGAGGATGGCGACCTTCACGCCCTTGGCCGCCAATGCCTTGGCCGTCGCGCCACCAAGTCCGGAAGCGCCACCGGTCACGACGGCCGTGATGTCCGATCCAAGCTGCATATGCGCCTCCTCGACAAGTCCGATGCGGTCCCGGGCGCCGTCATAGGCGGCCCGTCCGTCCGCGTAAATGCATCCCGAGCGCGCAGCGGCAAAACGAGGGCGGACTCAGCCCAAGCTGCTCGACGCAGTCAGGCCACCGTCGACCAGGATTTCCGCCGCCGTCACGTAACGGGCCTCGTCGGAGGCCAGGAAGAGGACGGCATGCGCGATGTCCCAGGCGTCGCCCATCTTTCCCGTCGGGCACTGAGCGTTGCGCCTGTCGATGAGGCCCTGCACATCGTTGGCGCCGATCGTCTTGGCCAGGCGGTGCTCGACCAGGGCCGTGTGCATGAGGCCGGGGATCACCGTGTTGCAGCGAATGCCTTTGCGCGCGTAGGTGATGGCCGTGGACTTCGAGAAGGCGAGGATGCCGAGCTTCGTCGTCGAGTAGGCGACGTGAGGGCGGTCCATGCTCATGCGCAGGCCAGCAACCGAGGCGAGATTGACGATGGCGCCCTTGCCCTGCCGCTCCATGACGGGAATCACGTGCTTACAGGCGAGAAAGGCGGTCTTCAGGTTCTGGTCGAGCTGGCGGTCCCACACCTCCTCGCTCATGGTCACGGCATCGCCTGGAGCCGAGCCGCCCACGTTGTTGACGAGGATGTCGATGCGGCCGAAGCGGGCGACGCAGTCATCGACGGCCGATTTCACATCTGCGCCGCTCGTCATGTCGACGCCGCGCGTGACACAGGTGCCCCCCTCCTGCTCGATGATGGCCCTGGTGATGTCGGCTGCCTCCTTGCGCAGATCGACGCCATAGATTTTGGCGCCTTGGCGGGCAAGGAGCACGGCCGTGGCTTTGCCGTTGCCCCAGACCTTGGCGTCGGGATCGTCGCCGACGGAGCCGGCGCCCGACAGGAAGACGACCTTGCCGTCCAGTCTCAGCATGTCATTGTTCCTCGTGATGGTGCTGGCGACACTCAAGCACGGCCGGACGGCGCGCCTCTACAGCTTTCGACGTTTCGCGATCGCGCACATGAAAACTACCGGCTCGCGCCGACGAGCCGGTCGTCACGTGATCAGGCCC
>JBFWQN010000028.1:0-20692 GCA_050249405.1 Hyphomicrobiaceae bacterium
GGACTCCGACATCCTGTTTCCCAGATGAACATCCTCCGTCGGTGGATCGGGTTTCGTTCACCGGTTGGACCAGTAGGCAGCGGCGGCCTCGTCGATCCCAAGCAGCTCGAAAGGCTCCAACCATTACCCGAGACGGCAGGTGAGGTCTGCTCGATCGCGAGGCGGTTCGATGCCAGGGACGACGGCTTCCAGCTTTTCGAGCGCGCGTCGCTCCGTTTCCAGGATGCGCTCTGCGGTTTTGGTCCACACGAACGGCTTGGGCTTTGCGTTGTGACGCAGCAGGTAGTCATGGATGGCGTCTTCCAACTCGGCGACGCTGGTGAAGGTGCCTCGCCGGATGCGCTTCCTCGTCAAGGCTCGCTCGAGCGCCGGTTTGCGTGCGAGCGCCTGCTGCATCTCGCGAATCTGCAAGGCGACGCGAGACTTCCCGTAGGCGAAGCGTGAGCCGAGCTGCGAAATCGCCTCCGAGGCGGGGTTGTCGATAGCTCTCTGCGCTGCCTTGAATGCCTCGTCGATGAGGCTCGTATCCTCGCCGACCCGACCGGCCAGTGCTTGGACGTACATTTTGAGATAGCCGCGCTCCAGCTCGACAGGGCGCAAGTTGCGCGCGCCCGACTGCGCGAGAGATGAAGAAATCTGGCCAGAGCTGCGCTCGAGCCACGGGCGCTCGCCGACCAGCCCCGACACGCGCCGGAACACGTCCACCGCCTCTCTCTTGCGTCCAAGTGCCATGAGTGCGCCACCCCAGTTGCCGAGCGCACGTACCAGGTTGGGATGCTTGTCGCCGAGCGTCTCGCTGAAGCGCCGCGCCGCCTCGGCGAGCTTCTGCTCGGCGGTCTCATATCGCTCCAGAAGAACCTCGACGGTCCCCAAGTTGGTCAGCACCTCCGCCAGCTGCGCGCTCGGCGTATCGATCTCCCGTCGCATGGCGAGCGCGCGCTCGAGGTGTACCAGTGCGTCTTGTGGCCGGCCTTGGTGCAAGCGCACGACGCCAAGGGTGTTGAGCGCCTGCGCAATATCCTGGTGCACGCTGCCCAGGGTCGAGGTGAGCACGGGGAGAGCGAGCTCGAGCTCGCGCGCCGCGTCGTCGGGGCGGCCGAGCGACTGATACGCGATCGCCAGGTTGTTGCGGATGTTTGCCACGACGGGGTGGGCCGGTCCGGCGAGCCGGAGGAACGCCTGCAACACCGGCTCGAGTGTCAGAACAGCCTCGTCGGCGCGTCCGCTCTCTTGATACAGCAGCCCCAGGTTCGCTCTAGTGGTCAGGGCTTGCGGACGGTCAGTGCGGAGCATCCGGACGAAGATTTCGAGCGACCGCTTGTAAAGAGACTCGGCGCTGGCGAAATCGCCGGACTTCTGCTTCAAAACCCCGAGATTACTGGCCGTCTGCGCCACCTCGGCACTGATCAGTCCGTGCACCCGCTCGCCCATGGCCAGCGCGCGCTGGTACACCGTGCCCGCCTCGGCGAGCTGTCCGGCGGTCTCGAGCACGGCAGCAAGATCGTTGAGCGCCAGTGCGACGTCGGCGTGCTCCGGGCCGAATGCCTGCTCGCGCAGAGCGAGTGAATTTCTCATGGCCGCCTCGGCCTCGGGGAGCCTGCCGAGCGCGAGCTCGATCTGGCCGAGTGTGCCGTAGCCACCGCCGGCCTGGCCCGGATCGCGGCGCGCCTCCCATATCGCCACGGCCTCGCGGATGGTCCCGGCCGCCTCACGTGGCCGGCCGGCTCTGTTGAGGATCAGCGCCAGGTCGTTGAGACCGACGGCGAGCTCGTTCGACTGCGGTCCATAGCCTTGCCGCAATAGTGCGAGGGCGCGTTGTGCCGGCTCCACGGCCGCCCTGTAGTCGCCCGCCTCGAAAAGCTGCCGATAGCGTGCCTGCAGGCTCTCGATCGGTCCTTGCGCCGCCGCTGGCGGAGCCAGTCCGACGTGTGCCACCAAGACGACGATCGACACGACGATAAAGCGCACCGCACACTGGTACATCGCAATATCTCCTTTTCAGGGCCCGAGCATGGGGCCGGGAACGACAGGGGCGCCGAGGGCGGCGGCGGTGCTCTCGGCTGCCCAGAGCAGCAGCCAGGAGAGCTGTGGCAGGCCGAGATGAAGGCCCCAGAAAATGGCGAGGAACGCCAAGCTACCGACTGTGCCGACCAGGAACGCGAGCACGTGTCGGAAGGTCATGAACCGCGCGGTGCGATAGAGCTTGGCGCGGTGCCCGGCAAAGCCGGTCTCGATCGCCTGCCGGTGCCGCTCGAGCCAGGCGGCCGGCAAGCCCAGCGTCAGAACCGCGCCGGCAGCGACAAAAACATGGATGATGCTTGGCACCAGGGTCGAGAAAAGCATGAAATAAACCCACCAGACCGCAGGATCGCCGGGCCGATCGCGCAACGTCTGCAGCACACCGGCGAGATCGATCAGCGGCCGGTCGGCGCCGGCCATCGCGGCAATCGTGTTGAGGCCCTGCAGCGCTGCCGTCGAGGCGACCGCGAGGCCGACCAGGAGCGCGATGGCCGCGAGGGCGTCGAGCGCACTGTTGAGCCACGGGGCGTGGCCCGCGGCGGTGCGAGCGAGGAGGCCGCGCGTGACCCCGACGGAAAGCCAGTCGAAGATGACGTTGACCAACGGCAGCGCCGCAAAGAAAATCAGCAGCGCGCTCGAAGCCTGCGTTGCTTGCGGCGTTCCCGCCTGGGGCACCAGCAGTGCTGTCGCGGCACACGCCGCCGCAAGGACGAGCCAGGTGGCGATATGCGTCATCGACTCGAACCAGCGACCTCGGCTGTAAACGCCAGCGACAGTGACAGCGAAAGCGACAGCGCCAGCGACAGCGCCAGCGCCAGCGCCAGCGCCAGCGCCAGCGAAAGCGCCAGCGCCAGCGCCAGTGACAGCGAAAGCGCCAGCGCCAGCGCCAGTGACAGCGAAAGCGACAGCGCCAGCGCCAGCGCCAGCGACAGCGAAAGCGACAGCGCCAGCGCCAGCGACAGCGACAGTGAAAGCGACAGCGCCAGCGACAGCGCCAGCGACAGCGACAGCGACAGCGACAGCGACAGCGACAGCGACAGCGACAGCGACAGCGAGCCAGAACAGCGACTTCCAGCCCGACAAGATCAAGAACTGGCGGAAGGACCAGAGGAAAAAAAGCACGCAGGCGGTCAGGCCGGCCCGTTGCAACAGACCCGTTGTCGGCAATATATCGGCAATGCCCGACGTGTTCTCGCCGGTTACCAGCCAGACGAGCCAGACGCCCACGATGGGATAGATGACGGCCGCCTTGAGCAGCCAGTCGGAGCTCCGTGGTCCGAAAGCACGTGCCTCGCCCAGCACCAGCGTCGTCCGGTCGAGCACCGCTTCGAGAGATTGCCGGTAGTCGCTCGCCGCCCACAGCACCCGGCGCGCTCGTGCCGTGGTCTCGTCCATGTCCGGCGTGCCGGGCGCGAGGCCGCGCAGCCAGCTCACGTTCCGCCGGTGCACCCACCATACCCCGAGCAGCAAGCCCACTCCCAGCAGGGCCGACGCCCCTTCGGGGCGGTCCAGGAGCGCCGCCAGCTCACGATTGCCGACGTCGAGCATCTGGTCGAGCCAGCCCCTTTCCCGTGGCGGCTTGCCGTGCGGCGGATCGAGCGGTGCCTGCAGGGTCTGTCCGGGCGGGACGATCCGGAAGACGAACTCCCCCTCGTTCCATTTCGGGTCATCGAGCTTGCCGTGTCGCGGCGTCTGGCGGCGGCCCGTCTCGTTGCTCACCTTCTCGGTGAGGAACTGCCCGAGGTCGCCCGCCAGGACGTAGCCGTCGCGGTTGGGATCGGCCGCCGGACGCCGGCCGGACAGGGCCTCGATCACGAGATCGCGGAAGCGGCCGTTGTCGCCGACGAGTTGACCGGCCGTGCCTGACGAGATCATCTGCCTGACAGGCAGTCGGATCGCATCCTCCAGTCTGGGTGACAGCGTCGGTGTTGGCGCGCCGCGAACCGTCGTGAACACGGTGCCCGAGAAGCAGCTGTCGAGAACGGCGAGCACGTGGCCTGCTCTGGCCTGCCGCATGTACTCGCCCAGGCGGCGGACCGACAGAGCGCCCTGGCGGAAGCGCCAGTCGATCTTGGGACCCGCTGCCCCGCTCGGCACGAGATAGCCCTCGCCGTCGATCGTATGGCCGTGGCCCGAGAACCAGACGAGCAGCCGCGCCTCCGGATCGCGGCCCGTCTCGGTGAAGAAGTCACGCAGGGCCTTGTCGAGCTGGTCGAGCCGCGGATCACGGACGATGCGCGTATTGAAGCCGTGGCGAGCCAGCTCCCGCGCCATCTCCTCGGCGTCGCGGACCCCGTTCTGCAGGCGCGGCCAGCCGTCCGCATAGTCGTCGATGCCGATGAGGAGGGCGTAGGACTTGGCGAAATAGGCTCGCGTCCGGGTGGCCTCGTCGGCGGCCCGGGCGGCAGGACTGAAGGGCAGCCAAAGTGCCACCGCCAGGACCAGAATGAGCAAACGAAACATCGACGCCCCCGCGTCCGGGCGCCGTGCATCGAGCGCCGGCTGATCGAATACCACCCGCCGGGCCACTCGGCCAGCCGAGGCGACCGTACGGCAAACCGGTCCGCCCCCCTCGTCGTGCCGTCTCCCGTTCGTCTCTTCAGCCTCGTCTATTCAGCCTTGCGGCTGACACGATCCTTGCTGATACTCTGGGAGGGTTTCATATCGCGTCGGGATGGTCGGAGTGGAAGCAGGCCAGGCTGGGTCGGCAGGGCGCGGCGGAAGCCGGCTGATGAAGCGCTGGTCGCCATGGCACTGGCTGCTCGCCGCCGCGGTCGCTGCCGCGATATCGGCGATCGGCCTGACCCTCGCCGCGCGCGAGCTGCTGTTCGTCGATACCCTCGACAAATACTTGGGGGACTTGCGCACCGCTTGGCTGGCGCCACGTGCCGAGACACAGCGGACCGACCTCGCCATCGTCATGATCGGCGAGGAGGCCCTGCGCGACTACCCGAGTGTCTCGCCCATCGATCGGCGGCTGCTCGCACGCGTCGTAGATGAGGTCGCGGCCGCCGGGCCCAAGGTGATCGGGCTCGACGTCTATTTCGAGCGGCGAATGCCGTTCACGGCTGATCTGGTCGCGTCGATCCGGCGTGCCAAAGTGCCGGTGGTCCTGGGCGCGCTCGACGACCGCTACCTCGACGACAGAAACGCGGGCTCCCGCCTCGAGCTCGAGGGATTGGCGGTGCAGGAAGATCTATTGGCGGAGATCGGTCGCCCGGCCGGTCACCTCTGGCTCGAGAGGAAGGTTGGGACGCTCACGCCCGGCAACGCGACGATCCGCTTCGTCGGCGGCCCGAATCCACGCCAGAGGACGGGCGTAGCGCGAGAGAGCTTCGCAGCGGTCGTCGCGAAGACGGCCGGCTACCAGCACGAGCCGCCGAACCGGGTCATCGCGTGGCAAAAGCCGCCACGGGATGCCGGTACGCCGCTCGTTCCCCAGATCGAAATCCGGCGCCACAAGCCGGAAACCCTTGCGACGCCTTCCGGGCGGCTGCTCAGCGATGCCGAGCGGGGTCTCCTTCGCAACCGAGTTGTGCTCATCGGCGCCAGCTTGCGCGACCGCGACCAGCACCCGACTCCACTGTCGGTGCTCGATGGAAGTGTTCATCCGGGGGTGCTTCTGCACGCGCAGGTGATCGGTCAGCGCATCGACGGCAACCGCGATGTACGCACGCTTCCAGGCTGGGTCGAGTTCCTGATCGTGGCCGGGGTGGCGTTCCTCTGCATTCTGTGGGGACACTCCTTGCAGGTCTTCCACCGCAAACAAATATACCAGCTGGCCGGTTTGGCTGTGATCGGGGTCTTCGGGTTAGCGCTATTCAGATTCTGGCATATCGATTCGCCGTCAGGTGCACTGGCGTTCGCTTGGCTGGCGGGGGCGTTCATCGGCCATCACGCCAACGGCATTCTGCTGCGCCTCGGCCTCTTTACGGCCGCTACCGCCAGACCGACGTGATCAAGCGAGGGGACATCATGCGGTTCGCAGCATTTGCCGTGATCATGATCGGCGTAGTCACAACGGCGTCGGCACAGTCTCCCGACCGAACAAAATCCGCGCCCGCCGCACCCGTACGCGGCGGCTATACGATACTGGAGTCCAACGTCGCGAGCCTGCCTCGGGACGGCAAGCTCACCAAGGGCGCGGAGATCGAAATCCCCTCCGGCCACGAGATCAAGCTGGTCGATCACAACTCGCCGGCCGATGTTCAGCGGACCTGCGCAGGACCCTACAAGGGCAAGATCGACAATTGCACGGGACCCAGCAAGTGCGGGTTCGTCTGGCGCATCTTGAACATGTGCGGCGGATCGGGCGAAGATGGCGTCCGAAACGGGACCAGAGGTACGCCCGGCGGTACACGCGGTGTGCAGTGAGGCTATCGCTGCGGCCGTGATCGAGGCGTCGACGCTTCGCGCCGCCGCTTGACGGACAGTCGATTCGAGATCGGTGGCTGACAAATCTTGTTAATTTGCGCCTGCTGACTCTTGTCGAACGCATAGCCCTCGAAGTCACCCTCGACAGGGTCGCCTACCCCGGTCCAGATGCTTTCTCCGAGGAAAGGGCTACCCACCGTTTAGCAGGGGGCATTGTCAGCCGCCAGTGAGGGATTGAAGGTGGTGCCGGTCTTGAGCATGGCGCAGGCGACGTTGAGGAGGCGATCGGCCACCGATCGTAGCGCCCGGCCATGGCTGTGACCGCGTCCTCCCAGAGCGGCGTACTTGGCTCGGCTGGTCCGATCGTGCTGCACGGCGACACGCGCCCAGTGGTACATGGCGTTCGACAGGCGCGGGTGGCAGGCTTGTCGTCGGATGACGATCAGGCTCTTGCCCGATCTCTTGGTGACGGGGGCGACTCCCGTCAGACTACGCAGCGCGGCGTAGTCACTTCGCTGCAGGGCATCCCAGGCTTCTGCGAGCACCGTGGCGAGGACGACCCTTCCCACTCCCGGCAAGAATGCGAGGATCTCCGCGTCATGCTGCTTTACCTGCCCCGGCTCGCTCTCCTGCGAACTGGCAAGCTCGGTGGTCAGCCGATCGAGCCGACGATGGGCATCGTCGATCTGCCGGTTCAAGAGACGGATGCGCGCGATCAGGGTGGTAATGTGCGCACTCGCCGCCGTGACTGTTCCGTCGGCCACCGTAACGGGCGCTTTGCGCAGCACCTCCAGCACCTGGGCGGCGTCGAGCCTGCGGATGCGGTTCTGTTTGAGTATTCTGGCAACGGTCGTCTCTCGGATACGGCGGGCCTTGTCAGGCGTCGGCACGACCTCCCAAAGATCGAGCAACCAAGGCGCGGCGAGATCGCTCTCGAGCTCGAGCATCGCTGGACAGTAGCGCCAGAGCTGTTCGCGCATGCGGTTGGTCAGTCGGATACGCTCGGCGCCGAGGTGTTCAGCAATACGCGACCATTCGCGCAGCTCGATGACGATCGGGTCCTGTCAACCGACATCCGGAACTGCCCCTCTGGCGACACTCAGAAGTGCCCCCGGTTGATCAGTCCTTTTTGGGCTTGGTGTCCGACGCAGTGGTCTTCTGCAGAAGACCGCTGCGTCGCTTCTCCATGAGGCGGTAGCTGTCGCCGCGGATCGTGATCACGTGGGCGTGGTGCAGGAGGCGGTCGAGGATCGCGGTCGCCACCACCGGATCGCCGAACACGGTGTCCCACTCGCCGACGCTGCGGTTCGACGTCACCAGCATCGCGCCCTTCTCGTAACGCCGCGACACGAGCTGGAAGAAAAGATGCGCGGCGTTGGGCTCGAACGGCAGATAGCCCAACTCGTCGATGATGAGCAGGCGCGGCTCTGCGAACTGCATCAGCCGATCTTCGAGCCGGCCCTCGGCGTGCGCCTTGGCGAGCTGCGCCACCAGCGCCACCAGCGCCGTTGCCGGAACGACCAAGCTGACCGGCGCTGCCAAGTGAGCGACACCAGCGTATCGGCGATGTCCTCAGGCTTGACGAAGAAGCCGTCGGGCTTGTCCGTGAGCTTCGCGCGCATCAGCGGCTCGTCGACGATGCCATCAACGATCACGAGGGCGACGTGAATGCCGTGCGGCCACAGGTGGGTAAGCGTGTGCTCGCGACTACCGTTCATTCCGCTTGACGGAGGCTGGCTCAGGCGGCGACGCTTCGCGTCGCCGGTGGCGCCAGTTCCAGGGCAGCATTTCGGCAAGCCGATTGATCGGATGGCTGCCGATGCGGCTCATCACGTCAGTGAGCCAGGCCTCGGGCTCGACACCGTTCATACGGGCTGAGCCGATGAGCGTGTAGAATGCGGCGGCTCGCTCGCCTCCGGCATCCGATCCGAAGAAGAGCCAGTTTTTTCGGCCTAAGGCTGCCGGCCTGATTTTATTCTCCGCGGCATTGTTCGATATTTCGAGGCGGCCCTCGTCGAGATAGCGCGTGAGCGCTCCCCATCGTGATCGGGCATAGCGGATGGCGGCGGCGAGATCACTTTTTCCGGGGATTTTCTGGAGCTGCGCATCCATCCAAGTCGCCAACTCGTCGATTTTCGGCCGCGCCGTGCGCGGGCGGACGCTGCGCCGGATATCGGGCGCATGGCCGGCGATCGTGCGCTCGATGTCGAACAGCGCGCCGATACGGTCGAGCGCCTCCTTGGCGATCGCCGATTTGTGCGAGACCCACTCGTCCCAGAAGCGGCGCCGGACATAGCTCCAGCACGCGACCTCGGCCATGCGCGGGGGCCCATGCACCAGGGCGGCGTCGGACGCCTTCATGCCGGCGATTTCGTAGAGGCGGGCGAAGCCTGCGTAGCCGTCGGCATGCAACCAGCCGGTAAAGTTGGCCAGCTCGGCACGGCAGTGCTCGCCCTTCCGGTCGGGCGTGTAGCGATAGAGAACGGCCGGCGGATGTATTGGCGGGCGCTTCGGATGCCCACCAGCATCCGTGCTGCCCCCATGTGGACGCTCGTCGCGCAGGAAGACCCACAGCCGGCCGGTCTTGGTCTTGCCGGTGCCCGGCGCCAACACGTCGACCGGGGTGTCGTCGGCGTGGATCACGCGGCCGGCCATGACGTGCTCTGCGACAGCCTCGACGAGCGGGGTGAGCAGCCACGCGATGTGGCCGAGCCATTCGGCGCGCTGACTGCGATCGATGATGACGCCGGAGCGCGCATCGATCTCGGCCTGACGATAAAGCGGAATGTGGTCGCAGAGCTTCGCGACGATCATGTGCGCGAGGAAGGTCGCATCGACCATGCCGCGCGGGATCGGCAGCTCCGGCGTCCATGCGAAGCATGGCTCCGCCATGACGGCGCTTGCACCATCGTGTCGAAGACGCGCCTCCGGCACCATGGTCTCGCACTTCTTGCACGAGCAGGCCGGCCGCACGTGCCGCACCACCTCGAAGCGCGCCGGCACGTACGAGAGCACCTCGGTGACGGTCTCGCCGACTTTGCGCAGCTCAGAGCCGCCGCACGTCCTGCAAACGCCGGCGGGCATGTGCACGACATCGCGCCGTGGGAGTTCGGGCGGCAGTTGCCGGCGCCTCTTCTTCTCGGACTTGCTGTCCTCGTCCGGCTGTGCCTCGTGGCTCGCCATCTCCGGCTCGGACCGCTGTGGCTCCGAGGCAATCGCCTCCGCCTTCGCTGTCTCGGCCTCCTCAAGCGCCAGCTCGAGCTGCTCGATCGTCCGCTCGATCCTCTCCGAGCTCGTGTCGAACTTCTCGCGGCGGAGCCTGGCGATCTGCGCTTTGAGCTTCTCAATGGTGAGCTGCGTGACGACGAGGCCGTTCCTGGCGGCGATCAGCTCGGCATCCTTTGCGAGCAACAGCCGCTTCAGCTCGGCGACGTCATCCGGCAGTTGACCGAGTGTGAGCGGCATGACGAGGGCATGTGCTGCTTCGCGCTATCCGGTAAGCGTCGGAGCCCATGTTCTTTGCGGATTGCGCCACTCGAGTCCGTCGAGCAACATCGACATCTGGGCCGCCGACAACGTCATCGAGCTTTCCTTCGTCGCGGGCCAGGCGAAACGGCCCTTCTCCAGCCGCTTCGCGAACAGGCAGAAGCCCTGGCCATCCCAATACAGAATTTTGACGAGGTCACCTCGGCGTCCACGGAAGCAAAAGATGGCGCCCGAGAACGGGTCCTGCTTCAACACGTCCTGCGCCATGATGGAAAGGCCATCGAAGCCCTTCCGCATGTCGGTCACGCCGCAGGCAAGGTAGATCTTCACGCCGGCCGGCACCGTGATCACCGCGGGATCCTGTCGAGGGCGGCGATGAGGTGTACGAGCGCCTCAGGATCAATGCACTCGTCCACTTTGACGAGACGGCCATTGGTGAGGGCGATCTCGACTTGCGCCGGCCGTCGGCCGCGTGGGAGCTTCGGCGGCGAAGACGGCGAGCCAGCAGCCGGCTCCGGTCGAGATGGTGCCGCCACGGACGAGGGCGGCGCGATTTGAACCGGCACGAACGAGGTCTGTGCTTGCGATCCAATCGATATGCCCCGAATGCGGCCCGACCGCGCCAGCCGTAGCCACGTATAGAGCAGCGACCTGCAAACGCCGTTGCGATCGGCGACGGCGGCGACGGTGCCGGTGGTCAGCGCCTCCTCGATGATCCGCAGCTTCTCGTCATCCGGCCACTTCCGACGGCGCTCGACCGTCGCAACGATTTCGGAGGCCATGTCCCTTGACGTCCTTAGCCACGTGCGTAAGGACACCAAGCCACTCCACCCGCCCGCCGCAATCAACCCGCCACGACCGCAGTCCAGAACAGACGCTTACTCTGGCTGGCATGGGCGCCATGCTGATCCGAGAGCTGCGCAATCGTCTTGTCGCCTTTGAGGGCGGCAAGGGCCACCTTGGCCTTGAAGTCCGGCGAGTGGTTCCGGCGGATTCGCTTCGTCATCTTCGCTCCTGATTCGCTCGCACAACCGTGACCGCCGTCAGGCCGCCGATCCGCCGACCTACCGTCCGAAGCTGCGGAGCCGTCTCTGCCTCGGCAGCTACCGGCCGGGAAGACGGTTCGTCAGAACGTCGTTGGTGCGCTCGATCATGGCTGCCTCCGGGCGATGCCAGAGGGCGTCGGAGGGCACGCAGTTGGTCTCGGCCCCCTCGCGGCTGGCAGTGGTCTCCTCGCTTGCCGGCTTCCGGCGGCCCTCGGCACCGCCACGATAACGTCGTTGGGCGGCAGTGGCACCGCCTCGCAACGCGCAGCCGCGACACCTGGCAATTCGAGATGCCGGTCAAGCCCCTGCAGAGCCAAGACGACGAGCCGTGAGCAGCGCCGGCTGATGCGGATGACGGGCGCGGCGGTTGGCATCGCGACCGATGTTGTCCTAACGTCCCCCGCGTCATCACGGAGGACCGATGCCCGCCGACCAGTATCCCCGCTTCGACACGCTGGCGCTGCACGCCGGCCAGCAGCCGGACCCGGCGACGGGCGCGTGCGCCGTGCCGATCTACCAGACGACCTCGTTCGTCTTCGAGTCGACCGAGCACGCAGCCGGCCTGTTCAACCTGGAGCGGCCCGGCCACATCTACAGCCGCATCTCGAACCCGACCGTCGCCGTCCTCGAGGAGCGCATGGCGGCGCTGGAGGGCGGTGTCGGTGCCGTGGCGGCGGCGAGCGGGCAAGCGGCACTTTTTCTTGCGATCTCGACGCTGATGGGCCAGGGCGGGCACATCGTGGCCTCGTCGCGTATCTACGGCGGCACGCACAACATGCTGGTGCATACGCTGCCGCGCTTCGGCATCACGGCGACGTTGATCGATCCGCGCGACCCACAGGCGTTCGCGAAGGCCATCCGGCCCGAGACGCGGCTCGTCCTCGCCGAGACGCTCGGCAACCCGGGCCTCGAGGTGCTCGACATCCGGGCCGTCGCCGACGTGGCGCACGCGGCGGGACTGCCGCTGCTGATCGACAGCACGTTCTCGACGCCCTACCTCAACCGGCCGTTCGAGTGGGGCGCCGACATCGTCATGCACTCGGCGACCAAGTTCATCGGCGGGCACGGGGTCGCGATCGGCGGCGTGGTCGTCGACGGCGGCACCTTCGACTGGGCGGCGTCGAAGAAATTCCCAACGCTGACCGAGCCCTACGCCGGCTATCACGGCCTTGCCTTCGCCGAGGAGTTCGGCCCGGCGGCCTTCGTCATGCGGGCGCGCGCCGAGGGGCTGCGCGATTTCGGTGCGGCGATGGCGCCGCAAACGGCCTTCTACCTGCTGCAGGGGCTCGAGACGCTTCCCGTTCGCATGGCCCGCCATGTCGAGAACGCGCAGGCCGTGGCGACATTCCTCGAAAAGCACCCCGCGGTTGCCTGGGTGAAATATCCAGGCCTCGAAAGTCATCCGGACCACGCGTTGGCCAAGCGGCAGTTCCCGAAGGGGCCCGGCGCCATGATGAGCTTCGGCGTGAAGGGCGGTCGGGCGGCAGGCGCCAAGCTGATCGAGCGACTGCGTGTCTTCTCGCACCTGGCCAACGTCGGGGACGCCAAGTCGCTCGTCATTCATCCCGGCTCGACCACGCACCAGCAGATGAGCGTCGCCGAGTTGGCCACGGCCGGCATCGGCGAGGAGCTCGTCCGCCTCTCTATCGGCCTCGAGGATGTGAAGGACCTGACCGAGGATCTCGACCAGGCCCTCAAGGCTTCGCAGAAGGGCTGACGCTGATGCAACTCGAGGTGAATGGCAGGACGGCCTACGCAGCAACCGGCGGTCGCGAATTCGACGCCGCGCGACCGACCATCGTCTTCATCCACGGCGCCGGTCTCGATCACACCTGCTGGCAGGTCCAGAGCCGCTGGTTCGCGTGGCACGGCTGGTCGGTGCTGGCCGTGGACCTCCCGGCGCACGGCCGCTCCGAGGGCCCGCCGCTCGACAGCATCGCGGCCATGTCGGACTGGGTGCTGGCGCTGATGACGGCAGCAGGAGCTGGCAAAGCCGCCCTCGTCGGCCATTCCATGGGAGCGGTCATCGCGCTTGAGACGGCGGCGCGGCATCCGCAGCGGGTCACCGGCCTCGGCCTTCTCGGCATCTCGTCGGCGATGCCCGTGCATCCAGCCCTCCTCGCCGCGGCAAAAGAGGCGCCCGACAAAGCCTACGACATGATGACCGGCTGGTGCTTCGCCAATGCGGCCAAGCTCGGTGGCAACCCGGCGCCCGGCATGTGGATGACGGGGGGCGCGCGCGCCCTCTTCGGCCGAGAACGCGAAGGCGCGCTCGCAGCCGACCTGGCCGCCTGCAACGCCTGGACGAGTGCCGCCGCGTCCGCCGCTGACGTGACGGTGCCGGCGGTGCTCGTCCTCGGCGCCGAGGACGTGATGACGCCGGCGCGGAAGGGCCAGGAGCTCGCCAGGCTCATTCCGGGGGCCCGCTGCGTGACGCTTCCGGCCTCTGGGCACATGATGATGCAAGAGCGGCCGGAGGAGACGCTCGACGCGCTGATCGCCCATTTCGGCTCGAGAGCCTGATCGTGGCCGGCTGCCTCGCGAAGGAAGCTTGGCGGAGGCTCGCCTTCGGCCGCCATTGGGGCTAAGAGGGCGGAGGATCGGCTGCGCGGCTATGGCGGGCGCGCCACACACGAAGGGCAAGCCCATGACCAAGAGCGTCCTCGGCATCGTCGGCGGCAGCGGCCTTTATGACCTCCCGGCCTTCGAGAAGCCCGAATGGCGCAAGGTCGTCTCGCCCTGGGGCATGCCTTCGGACGACATCCTCTTCGCCGAGGTCGAGGGGCTGCCCGTTCGCTTTCTGCCACGGCACGGGCGCGGTCATCGCGTGCCGCCGTCGGATATCAATTACCGGGCCAATATCGATGCACTGAAGCGGTCCGGCGTCACGGACCTCGTCTCGGTCTCCGCTTGCGGCTCGCTGAAGGCCGAGTATCCGCCGGGTCACTTTGTGCTCGTCGACCAGTTCATCGACCGCACGTTCGCGCGCCAGAAGAGCTTTTTCGGCCCCGGTCTCGTCGCCCACGTGTCGGTCGCCGATCCGACCAGCCCGGCTCTGATGGACGAGATCGAGAAGGCGGCGCACGCCGAGCACGTGTCGATGACGCGGGGCGGCACCTATCTCGTCATGGAGGGGCCGCAGTTCTCGACGCGGGCCGAATCCAATCTCTACCGCTCATGGGGCTGCGACGTGATCGGCATGACCAACATGCCCGAGGCCAAGCTCGCGCGGGAGGCCGAGATGAGCTATGCCACCATCGCTATGGTCACCGACTTCGACTGCTGGCACGAGGACCACGCCGAGGTCGACGTCGCCGCCGTGATTCGCGTCCTGAAGGAGAACGTCACCAAGGCACAGCGCCTCGTCACCCGCCTCGCCAGGGATTTTCCACGCCGGCATCCGCCGTGCCCCGTCGGCTCCGACCGGGCGCTCGACGTCGCCATCATCACGCCGCCCGAGGCGCGGGATCCCGAGATGGTGGCCAAGCTCGACGCGGTAGCCGGGCGCGTCCTGAAAGCGCAGTAGCGGCAAGGTGTCCGACACATTGACCATCGTTCCGCACGCATTAGATCCAGCACCATGAGCAAGCTCGAGATACTCACCCTCCCCGACCCGATCCTGCGCCAGATGGCCCAGCCCGTTGAGCGCGTCGACAGCGCGCTGCGGCGGCTCGCCGATGACATGCTGGAGACGATGTACGATGCCCCGGGTATAGGGCTGGCCGCGCCGCAAGTGGGTGTGTCGCGCCGGCTGGTCGTGCTCGACGTGTCGGAGAAGGACGGCGACAAGAACCCGCTCGTGCTGGTCAACCCCGAGATCGTGAGCCGGGCAGACGAGCGCCGTGTGTACGAGGAGGGCTGCCTGTCGATACCCGACGTGAAGGTCGAGATCGAGCGCCCAGCCGCCATCCGCGTGCGCTATGTCGACCGTAACGGCAACCCCACGGAGCTTGCTGCCGAAGGCCTGCTCGCCACCGCCATCCAGCACGAGGTCGACCACCTGGACGGGCGTCTCATCATCGATTTCCTGTCGCGGCTGAAGCGCGACATCATCGTCCGCCGGTTCCGCAAGCAGACGCGCGCCTAGATCGGTGCAACTCGCCTGCCTTGTGCGGCATCGCCAACTCCCCGGAGCCCGAGATGCGCATCGTCTTCATGGGCACCCCCGAGATCGCGGTGCCGACGCTGTCGGAGATCCTCGCGGCCGGTCACGAGGTGGTGGCGGTCTATTGCCAGCCGCCCAGGCCGGCCGGGCGGGGCATGGATGTGCGCAAGTCGCCTGTGCAGGTTCACGCCGAGGCGTCCGGCATCCCGGTCTTGACGCCGCGAAGCCTCAAAGGCGAGGCCGAGCAGGCCGTATTTCGCACCCATGCGGCCGACGTGGCGGTGGTCATCGCCTATGGCCTGCTGCTGCCGAAGCCGATCCTCGACGCGCCGCGTGACGGTTGTCTCAACATGCACGGCAGCGCCCTGCCGCGCTGGCGTGGGGCGGCACCCCTTCAGCGCGCGATCATGGCAGGCGACACCGAGACGGCAGCTATGATCATGCGCATGGACGAGGGCCTCGACACGGGCCCCGTCTGCCTTGCCGAGCGCATCCCGATCGGCCCTGAGATGACGGCCGGCGAGTTGCACGATCGCATGATGCTGGTCGGCGCCGGGCTGATGGTGCGGGCTCTCGCCGCGCTCGAGCGGGGCTCGCTCCGGTGCACGCCGCAGACGGCGGAAGGGGTGACGTACGCGGCCAAGATCGACAAGGCCGAGACGCGGCTCGACCTCGCCCGGCCCGCAACGGAGGTACACAACCACATCCGCGGGTTGTCGCCGTTTCCGGGCGCCTGGCTCGAGGCGGGGCCGGAGGGCAGGCGCGAGCGGATCAAGGTGCTGCGCGCGGCGCTTGCGGAAGGGCACGGCGAGCCGGGGGCGGTTCTGGAGCCGGATGGACCCGTCGTCGCCTGCGGTCATGGCGCCATCCGTCTCGTCGAGGTGCAGCGCGCCGGCCGCAAGCCGGTGACGGGACCGGAGCTGATGCGGGGCTTCGAGCTCGGTCGGTTGTCGCCGATGTCACCGCCATGCGCATAGCCACGTTCAACGTCGAGAGCCTGGACGAGCCCGTGGCACCACGGCTGCCTGTGCTTCGCCCTGCTCTCGAGCGGATCGAGGCCGACATCATTTGCCTGCAGGAGGTGAACGGCCAGCGTGTGCCGGGCCAGCGCGAGCGGGCGCTGACCGCGCTCGATGCCCTGCTCGCCGACACCTCATATGCAGGCTTTCACCGCGTCTCGACGCACGGCCACGGCCGCGAGGGAGCCGCGGACGTGCATAATCTCGTGACGCTGTCGCGATTTCCGATCACGTCCCATGCGCAGATCCTTCACGAGCGGGTGCCGCCGGCGGTCCTGGCGTCGATCACGGCCGTACCGCCGTCGGCCGACCCCGTACCCATCCGCTTCGAGCGGCCGCTGCTCCATGCGGAGATCGAGGTGCCGGACGGCCGGCTACACGTCATCAATGTTCATCTTCGCGCGCCGATCGCTTCGCCCATCGCAGGGCAGAAAGCCGGCCCGTTCACCTGGCGCAGCGTGCAGGGCTGGGCCGAGGGCTACTACCATTCGGGCCTGAAGCGGCTGGCCCAGGCGCTCGAGCTCCGCCTCGTCGTCGACCGGCTGCTCGATGCCGATCCCGAGGCCCGGATCGTCGTCGCCGGCGACTTCAATGCTGAGGCCAACGAGACGCCGATCCGGCTCGTCGCGGGCGTCCCCGAGGACACCGGCAATGCGGAGCTCGCCGGCCGGGCACTCGTCGTTCTCGATCGTGCCATCGAGGGCTCGCGCCGCTTCAGCGTGGTCCATCACGGACGGCCGCAGATGCTCGACCACATCCTGGCGAGCCACGCCGCGCTCGGGCGCTTCCGAGGCATCGAGGTGCACAACGAGGCCCTGGGCGACGAGGCGGTCGCCTGGGCGAGCCGGGTGGCCTCCGCAGGCTCCTATCACGCCGCCATCGTGGCGACGTTCGCCGCCTGACGCCGTATCCGCTGCCGCGCGAACGTCCAGCTATTTCATGCCGAACGACGCCGGATCGAGCTTGGCGAAGACCTCTTTGTACATGAGCTCGGCCAGCTTCTCCTGGTCCTTACCGAGCGGCTTCACCAGCTTCTCGTACTTGTCGTAGAGCTTGCGGAATGTGGCGACGAACTCGGCGGCGTCGTCGAGCTTCAGCTTCTCCTTGGCATCCTTGACGGTGTGCTCGAGATCCTTCTCGACGAAGTCGTTGCGCAGCTTCAGCAGCTCCGGGTCCGGGGCGACCACGGGAATGCCCTTCTCCTTGGCAACGACCAGCCCCTCCTCGTCGCCCTTCATGAAGGCGAGCGTCGAGAAGACGCCCGCGCGGGCCGCCACGCGAAGGAGTGCTGCGCGCTGGTCCGGGGTAATCGATTTCCACGTCGCCTTGCTCATGGAGAAAACCGAGCCGGCGCGGAACGCCCCGGTGTTGAGCATGATCACCTGCTTCGCGATGTCGCCCAACCCGTGTGTCTTCAGGCCACCGACGCTGTAGAGGGCGCCGTCGAGAGTACCGCGCGACATGGCCTCGTACATTCCCGCCGTCGGCATGTTGACGGCAACCGCCCCCACCGATCGGCAGAACCGGTCCCAGAGCGAGCCCGCCGCGCGAAGCTTCTTCAGCTTGATCTTCTCGACCGAGTTGAAGTCGCCATTGCCGATGATGACATAGGCGGGGATCGAGATGGCCGACAGCGGCACCTGGCCTTGCTTGGCGTACTCGTCGAGGCAGCCGGGGCACGCGAGCAGAAGCTGCTCGGTCGTGGCGAACAGCGCCGCGATGTCGTCCGTGCCGACCATCGAGAGGTCGTTGATGAGCACTCCATGCGGGAAATAGGCGGGGGTGTAGGTGGTGACGACGTGCCCGAAGTCGGCGACGCCGTCCTTCAGGCCATCGGAGACCGCCTTGGCGCCGAGTAGCGATTCGCCCGGGAAGACGCGGACGGTCAACTCGCCCTTCGTCTCCTTTTTCACCTCGTCGGCAAAGTACTGGTAGGATTGGCCGACCGGATGCTTGGGCGAGACGAAATAGGCGGCTTTCAACTGTTTTGCCGCCGCGGCCGGTGCAACGGCCGTGGCCGACGCCACGAGCGCCAATCCAAGCGCTCCGAGCATGCGTTTCATGTGAGCTCCTCCCTTCGTTGTTTTTATATTCTTCAGATTGGCTGGCCCGATCGGGCCGGCTGCGCCGACGGACGGCGCAGCGAGCGGCCCTTGCGCTACTTCATGCCGAAGGTCGCCGGATCGAGCTTGGCGAAAATCTCGGTGTACATGACCTCGGACAGCTTTGCCTCGTCGTTGCCGAGCGGCTTCACCAGCTTCTCGTACTTGTCGTAGAGCTTGCGGTAATTGGCGACGAACTCGGAGGCGTCCGAGAGGCCCAGCTTCTCCTCGGCGTGCTTCACCGTCTGCTTGAGGTCGTTCTCGACGAACTCGTTGCGCATCTTGAGCAGCTCGGGATGCGGCTCGACGATCGGAATGTTCTTTGCCTTTGCAACCTCGACGCCCTCTTCCTCGCCCTTGGCGTAGGCGACGGAGGCGTGGACGGCGGCCTTCGGCGTGGCCTTCAGGAATGCCTTGCGCTCGTCGACGGTCAGGCTTTTCCACGTCGCGATGTTCATCGTGTACATGGCGCCCGCCCGGAAAGAGCCGCTGTTGAGCATGACGACCTGCTTGGCGACGTCACCGAGCCCGTGCGTCTTGAGACCGCCCACGGCATAGAGGGCGCCGTCGAGGGTGCCGCGCGACATGCCTTCGTACATGCCGGACGTCGGCATATTGACGGCGACGGCACCGATCGCCTTGCTGAAGCGGTCCCAGAGGGCACCGCCGGCACGGAGCTTCTTCAGTCGCATTTTTTCCGGCGAGTTGAAGTCGCCCGTGGCGATCACGACGTAGGGCGGCGTCGAAAGCGCCGTCATGGGAATCTGCCCCTGCTTGCCGAGCTCGGCGAGGCAGCCCGCGCACTGCGTCAGATAGAGCTCCGTCAGTGCCATCATGGCCGCCATGTCGTTCTCGCCGACGAGCGCCATGTCGTTGACGAGAATGCCGTGCGGGAAATAGGACGGCGTGTACGTGTAGACCACCTGCCCCATGTCGGCGACCTGGTCGCGCACACCGTCGGCGATGGCTTTGGCACCGAGCAGTGACTCGCCGCCGAACAGCCGGATCGTGACCGAGCCCTTCGTTTCCTTCTTCACCTCGTCGGCGAGCACCTGATAGCCCTGTCCGATGGGGTGCTTCGGCGGCACGTAGAACGCGGCCTTCAGAGATTTTGCCGCCGCCGCCGGTCCGGCTGCGCCCGCGAGACCGATCAGGGCGGCGGTCAGGACGGCTGTCGTGCGCTTCATGTTGGGAGTCTCCTTGTTGTCGTCTTTTCCGGTCGGCAGCTATTTCAAAAGGCGCGGCAGATAGAGTGTGATCTCGGGGAATGCGATCAGCAGGATCACACAGAAAATATCGGCGACCAGGAACCATAGAATTCCCTTGAATATCGCCTCCGTGCTCATGATGTTCCCGACGATCCCCTTGATCACGAACACGTTGAGGCCGACCGGAGGGGTGATGAGCCCGATCTCGAGCAGCTTCGTCATGAGCACGCCGTACCAGATGAGGTCGACGCCGAGCTTCTCCATGGCCGGCAGAAAGACCGGCAGCGTCAGCAGCATGATGCCGATCGGATCGAGAAAGCAGCCGAGGAAGAACAGCACGGCCATCGTGCCGAGGATCAGGTAGAGCTGGCTCGCCTGGCCGGCGACGACGGTGTCCGAGATGAACTCGGTGAAGCCGGAGAGCGCGAGGAACTTGGTGAGCAGGATCGCGCCGATCGCGATGACGAAGATCGCGGCCGTCGTCGTCAGCGTCTCCATCACGGCGAGACGGATCTTGTCCAGCGTGAGCGTGCGCTGGGCGAAGCCGATGAGGAACGACATGAGCGCGCCGGTTGCACCGGCCTCGGTCGGCGTGAAGACACCGGTGAAGAGACCGCCGAAAACGCCGACGATGAGGGCCAGCACGGGAAGTCCGCTGCCGAAGGCCACAAAGCGGTCGCGCCAGGTCACAGGCACTGGATCCGCCGGCGCGAGCGAAGGCGTGATCATCACGCGCGCCACGATCATGGCCGAGTAGAGCACCGCGGTGAGGATGCCCGGGAGCAGGCCCGCGATGAACAGCTGGCTGATCGGCAGCTCGGCATAGATGCCGTAGAGCAGGAGCAGGATGCTCGGCGGAATCATGGAGCCGATGGTACCGGCAGCCGCCACCGTGCCGGCCGCGAGACCCTTGTCGTAATTCGAGCGCAGCATCTCAGGCACGGCGATCCGGCCCATCGCCGCCGCGCATGCGACGGAGGAGCCGGTGACCGCGGAAAATCCCGCGGCCGCGCCCACGGAGGCGACGGCCACGCCGCCCGGCATCCAGGACAGCCATGCCCGGGCAATCTTGAACAGGCCGTCCGTCAGTTGCGAGTGGAAGCAGATGTAGCCCATGAGCAGGAACATGGGCACCGAGCTGAGATTCCAGGACGCCACGAAATCGTAGGGCACGGCGGCGAGAATGCCCCACGCCGAATTCGCGCCGACGATCTTCCAGATGCCCAGCAGCGACACGCCTCCGAGTGCGACGCCGACCGGCACCCTCAGCAGCAAGAGCACGACGAGGGCCGCGAGCGCCACGCCACACAAGGTGAGATCGTCCAAGCAATTG
>JBFWQN010000029.1:0-20532 GCA_050249405.1 Hyphomicrobiaceae bacterium
TCGCGCTTGGCTCATGCCTCGACCTTTCCGAGGGTGCAATTCGGCTGCACCGGCATCATCGGATTACCAAACATTAATCGCACCGCAAGGTCTCCGTAAGGCAGCACTTACTAAATCAGCATCACACGGTCGGTGTGCCGGAACGATAGCCAGAGGTGACACGCGATGACTGCTCCCCGCTCCAATGACCAGCCTCCGAAGCGCAGCGGCAAGACTTGGCGGCTGGTGCCGGCCGCGCTTCTCGCTGCATCGGCCATCGGCGGCCTCGCATTGGTCTCGCCGCCGGGCGCACTCGCTCAGCGAGCAGAGGCACCGGTTGCGGGGCTGCCACTCGGTCGCGCGCCATACAGCTTCGCCGACATCATCGAGAAGGTGAAGCCGGCCGTGGTGTCTATCCACGTCGCCTCCGGCGGTGGGCCGCGAGTCGCCAGCCGTAGCAACGACCGCAATGGCCGCGATCCTCTGCCCGAGCTCCCCGACGACCACCCGCTGAAGGAGTTCTTCAAGAACCTCCCGCGCGAGTTCGGCGGCGGCGGGCCCGAGATGCCCCGCAGGGTACAGGCGCAGGGCTCGGGGTTCGTCGTCTCACCTGATGGCTATGTCGTCACCAACAATCACGTCATCTCCGGCGCCACCAAGATCCAGGTTTCGTTCGACGATCGCGAGCGGCTCGACGCCGAGTTGGTCGGCACGGATCCGCGCACCGATGTCGCGCTGTTGAAGATCACCAATCCCAAGGGCTCGCTGCCGAGCGTGCGCTTCTCCTCGAAGCCGGTTCGAGTTGGCGACTGGGTCCTCGCTGTCGGCAATCCGTTCGGCCTCGGTGGCACGGTCACGGCTGGCATCGTATCGGCACTGGCTCGTGACATCGGCTCCGGGCCGTATGACTTCATGCAGATCGACGCGGCGGTGAACAAGGGCAACTCCGGTGGCCCGACGTTCAACCTGGATGGCGAGGTCGTAGGCGTCAATACGGCCATTTACAGCCCATCCGGCGGCAACGTCGGTATCGCTTTCGCGGTGCCGGCCAAGACCGCGAGCGACGTCGTCGAGCAGCTCAAGACCAGCAAGACGGTGAGCCGCGGCTGGCTCGGCGTGAAGATCGAGAGCGTCGACGAGGACAAGGCGGCGAGCCTGGGTTTGAAGGAGCCGCGCGGTGCACTCGTCAACGAGGTGACGGCCAATGGTCCTGCCTCGACGTCCACGCTCAAGGCCGGTGACGTGATCCTGGCTGTCAACGGCGCCAAGGTCGAAAGCAGCCGCGACCTCGCCCGCAAGATTGCCGACTACGCGCCAGGGGCCAACGTCTCGCTCGAGGTCTCGCGCTACGGCAAGTCCGAGACGGTCAACGTCAAGCTCGGCACGTTCCCGACCGACCAGCAGGTCGCAGCAGCGCCGAAAGCCGAGCAGCCCGGCTCGACCGAGCTCTCTGCCCTAGGCCTCACGGTCGTCGAGCCGAAGGCCGGCACGAAGATCGATGGTGTCGTCATCAAGGATGTCGACGGCGACTCGGATGCAGCCCTCAAAGGGTTGAAGCCCGGCGACAGCATCCTTGAGGTGCAGGGCCAGTCCGTAAAGACTGTCGAGGACGTGTCGACGGGAGTGAAGAAGGCGCGGGATGCCGGTCGCAAGGCGGTTCTGCTCCGCGTGAAGCAGGGCGAGGCGGTCCGGTTCGTGGCCGTCCAGCTCAAGGCGGGCTAGGCTCGGGAGGGGTCTTCGCCTGCCGCGCGGGGCGCGCCTTTCGAGGCGCGCCCCGTTGCGTCTATGGTCGGTGCAAGGAGAGCGAGCGAAAGGGGTCGGCATGCGGGTTCTGATCGTCGAGGACGATCGCGAGATCGCCCATTTCGTGCAGCGCGGGCTGAAGGAGAGCGGACACACGGCCGATGTTGCCTTGGATGGCGAGCAGGGTCTCGACTTGGCACTGTCAGGCGCATTCGACGCGATCGTCCTCGACCGCATGTTGCCGGGGCGCGAGGGGCTGTCGGTCGTGCAGGCCATGCGTTCCGCCGGTGTTCGCACGCCTGTTCTGATCCTCTCGGCGCTGGGCGAGGTCGACGACCGCGTGAAGGGCCTCAAAGCCGGCGGCGACG
Source organism: Hyphomicrobiaceae bacterium (assembly GCA_050249405.1). Classification (GTDB taxonomy): domain Bacteria; phylum Pseudomonadota; class Alphaproteobacteria; order Rhizobiales; family Hyphomicrobiaceae. Next base: position 2,091 of record JBFWQN010000029.1, read on the forward strand.
ACTACCTGACGAAGCCGTTCGCGCTGACGGAGCTGCTCGCCCGCATCGAGGCGCTCGCTCGCCGCGCCTCTCCAGAGGAGTCCGCAACCCGTTACAGCGTCGGCGACCTCGTCCTGGACCGGCTGACGCATAAGGTATCGCGCGGTGGAGAGCCCATCACGTTGCAGCCTCGCGAGTACCGGCTGCTCGAGTACCTCATGCGCAACGCCGGTCAGGTCGTCACGCGTACGATGCTGCTCGAGAACGTCTGGGATTATCACTTCGACCCGCAGACCAACGTCATCGATGTCCACATCTCGCGTCTGAGAGGCAAGATCGACAAGGGCTTCGACAGCCCGCTTCTCCATACGGTTCGCGGCGCCGGCTATATGATGCGTGATGGCGCCGTCTAGGCTCCTGCGCTCGACCGTGTTCCGGCGCACGCTGTCGGTCGTGCTCCTGTTGTCCGCTGTCGCTGCGGCTGTCATCGGCGTCGTCGGATGGCAGGCCAATGGAATTCTGACGCGCTCTGCCGAGCAGGCCATCGAGGCCGATGCCGCCGAGCTGAGGGCGGAGTTGGTCGCGCGCGGCTTCGATGCGCTGGCCCGGTCGATCGCCGATCGTAGCCGTTTTGGCGGCACTGGTGTCTATTACCTCGCGGATGCGACCGGGCAGCAGCGCGCCGGCAACCTGAGCCGGCTCCCGGAGTGGCAGGGTCAGTCTGGCCGTGGACTGTTCCGATACACGCGCACCGGTCCAGGAGCGAGCGTCCAGCGCACGGCAGCGGGTTTGCTGATCTCCATCGACGGCGCCCCCCGTCTCGTCGTCGGTCGCGATATCGAGGACCAGCGCTCGCTGCTTTTTGCGATCTATCGCAGCATCGGCCTCGGTGCCGGCCTTCTCGCCCTCGTGGGCCTCGTTGGTAGTGTGCTCATCTCGCGTCACGTCGTCGCCCGCATCGAGGCCATGAGTGATGCCAGCTCGGCCATCATGTCCTCTGGCAATCTCGCGGGCCGGATTCCGACCGACGGCTCTGGTGACGAGCTCGACCGCCTCGCGGTGCGGCTCAACGAGATGCTGGCTCGCATCGAGCAGCTGATGGCGGGTCTCCGAGAGGTTTCGGACAATATCGCGCACGACCTGAAGACCCCGCTCAACCGGTTGCGCAACCGGGCCGAGGCGGCCCTCGCCGATGGCCGAGGAGGCGAGGTTTGGCGCAATGGCCTCGAGCGCGTGATCGACGAGGCCGACGAGCTCATCAAGACCTTCAACGCGCTGCTGCTCATCGCCCGACTCGAGGCGGGGGCCGCGACCGACAGCTTCGAGCGCCTCGACCTGGCGGCGATGGTGCGCGACGTCGCCGAGCTCTACGAGCCCGTGGCCGAGGAGGCCGGATTCTCGCTCTCGTGCAGGGTCGATGGCACGCTACCTGTCGAGGCCAACCGGCAGCTCGTCGGCCAGGCTCTCGCCAACCTGATCGACAATGCCCTGAAGTATGCCGCGGCCGGAAGTCACACCCGCGACATCGAGGTCGCGGCCTCGCGCGACGGCGACTTGGTCCGTCTCGTGGTCGCAGATCGCGGACCGGGCATTGCTCCGGAGCACCGTGAGCGGGCATTGAAGCGCTTCGTGCGGCTCGAGCAGAGCCGATCGCTTCCCGGGACGGGGCTTGGACTAAGTCTCGTCGCCGCCGTGGCTCGGCTGCATGGGGGCGGTGTCGTTCTCGAGGACAATGCGCCGGGTTTGAGGGTCGTGGTCACGCTCCCGCTCGCGCCGGCTGCTCGCCATGTGGCAACCTGGGGGCCGCAGCCTATCGAGACGAGGGAGCCCGTCTGAGGATGATCCCCGAGGACCCCGACACGAGACCCTTGCGCGAGCGCTTGATCGAGGCGCCGTTGTCGGACGACCCGGCCCGGGCCACCGCTCTCGTCGACGACTTTCTTGCCGACAGCCGCCACGGTGCGGCTGGCCTCCGTCTCAATGCTCTCCTCGACGAGCCGCCGGTCCGCGCACTTCTCGCCGGCACACTGGCCTGCTCCCCGTTCCTGGCTGGCCTCGTCCGCCGGGATCCGGAGCGACTGGTTCGATTGCTCGACGAGCGCCCGGAACCTTACCTTGCAGGCCTAGTCGCGGGTCTCTCGGACCGGGTCGCTGAATCCGCCACGATCGCCGATGCGATGCGCGTCTTGCGCCAGTTCAAGGCCGAGGTGGCGCTCCTCTTGGCGCTGGCCGATCTCGGTGGGGTCTGGCCCGTCATGACGATCACGGCATGCCTCTCGGCCGCAGCCGACGCCGCGGTCGCCGCATCGATCCGCTTCCTGTTCCGGCAGGCGGCTGCACGCGGCGACTGGATCGCCGATGACGTCGGGCATCCCGAAACGGGCTCGGGCTATACCGTGCTGGCAATGGGCAAGCACGGGGCGGGCGAGCTCAACTACTCGAGCGACATCGACCTCATCGTCTTCTTCGAGCGCGACAAGGCGAGGCTGAGGCCCGGGCTCGAGGTCGCGTCCTTCTTCGTGCGCATGACGCGCGATCTCGTGAAGCTCATGCAGGAGCGGACCGGAGACGGCTACGTGTTCCGCACCGATCTGCGCCTTCGCCCCGATCCGGGCGCCACCCAGATCGCCATCTCGATGGATGCCGCGCTCAACTACTACGAAAGCTTCGGTCAGAACTGGGAGCGGGCGGCCCTCATCAAGGCGAGGGCCGTCGCGGGCGATATCACGGCCGGTCGCGCCTTTCTCGCCGAGCTCGCTCCGTTCATATGGCGCAAATATCTGGATTTCGCCGCCATCGCCGATATCCACGCCATGAAGCGGCAGATCCACGCCTTCAAGGGCTTCGGCGAGATCGGTGTAGCCGGTCATAACATCAAGCTCGGCCGCGGCGGCATCCGGGAGATCGAGTTCTTCGCGCAGACGCAGCAGCTCATCGCTGGCGGACGGCAGGCTGATCTGCGTGTTCCGACCACGCTCGGCGCTCTCGATCGGCTGGCGGCGCGCGGCTGGATCAGGCGCCAGGTCGTCTCCGAGCTGGCCGAGGCTTACACGTATCTGCGCCGCATCGAGCATCGCCTTCAGATGCTCGCCGACGAGCAGACGCAGACGCTCCCCTCCGCCCCCGACGATTTGGCTCGGCTCGCCCGCTTCTCGGGCTATCCGACCACGCAGGCCTTCGCCGCCGCCCTCGTAGGCCGGCTGGAGTGCGTGCAGACTCACTATGCGGCTCTCTTCGAGTCGACACCCGAGCTGACCGCTGCCGGCGCCAATATGGTGTTTGCCGGCGAGGCCGACGACCCGGCCACTCTCGAGACGCTTGCGCGCATGGGCTACGATCGCCCTTCCGATGTCGTTGCTGCTGTTCGTGGCTGGCATCATGGCCGCTACCCGGCGGTGCGGACGCCGCGGGCCCGCGAGCTGCTGACCGAGGTGCAGCCTCTGCTGATCGAGGCGCTCTCCCAAACCGCGGACCCGGATGGCGCCCTTGCGAGCTTCGATCGATTTCTCGCCGAGTTGCCCTCGGGCGTGCAGCTTTTCTCCCTGCTCCGTGCCAATCCGAGCCTCCTCCGGCTGGTTGCCGACATCATGGGCACGGCCCCGCGGCTGGCGCGCATCATGGGGCGCCGCCGTCGTGTGCTCGATGCCGTGCTCGATCCAGGCTTCTTCGGCAGCCTGCCGGACAGTGACGCGCTCCGCCGCATCGTCGAGGACGAGATCGACGGTGGCTCCGATCTGGAGGAGGCGCTCGACCGGGCCCGCGCGATCGGCAGCGAGCAGTCGTTTCTCATTGGTGTGCGTGTGCTGTCAGGCACCATTGCGCCGGCTCAGGCCGGCGGCGCTTACGCCGGTCTCGCAACGCACCTGATTCGCGCGCTCGCCGAGCGTGTCGAGGATGCGCTGTCCGCGGCGCATGGCCGGGTGGCCGGTGGTGGCGCCGTCGTGATCGCGATGGGCAAGCTCGGCGGTCGCGAGATGACCGCAGGCTCCGATCTCGACCTGATCGTGGTTTACGATTTCGATCCCGCCGTCGCTCAAACGGACGGCGAGCGGCCGCTTGCGCCGACGCAATACTATACGCGCTTCACGCAGCGTCTCATCTCGGCGCTCTCGGTGCCGACCGCCGAGGGACCTCTCTACGCGGTCGACATGCGCCTGCGCCCCTCGGGCCAGAAGGGGCCGGTTGCAACGCAGCTCTCACGCTTTCTCGAGTACCAGGCCAACGAGGCCTGGACCTGGGAGCACATGGCGCTCACCCGGGCAAGGGTGCTGAGCGGCCCGCCCGCGCTGGTGGCGAAAGTCGAGGCGGCCATTCATGACATTCTGATCAGGCCCCGTGACCGCCTCCGCATCGCATCCGATGTGCGCGAGATGCGGGCTCTGATCGAGAAGGAGAAGGGGACCGACCGGCTTTGGGATCTGAAGCAGGTTCGCGGCGGCCTCGTCGACCTCGAGTTCATCGCGCAGTACCTGCAACTCGTGCATGCCGCTGCCGACCCGGGTGTGCTCGATCAGACCACTGTGTCCGCGCTCCGCAAGCTGGCCACCGCTGGCTTCATACCCCCTTCCGCTGCCGACGTGCTGATCCCGGCCGCGACCCTCGTCCACAATCTGACGCAGGTGACCCGGCTTACATTCGACGGCCCCTTCGATCCGGCCCGTGCCCCCGACGGACTGAAGGCGCTGCTCGCACGCGTCGGCGAGATGCCCGATTTCCAGCATCTCGAGGCCGCGCTCGCCGAGACGACCGCCGAGGTGGCCCGCCTGTTCGACAGTCTCGTCGTCTGATCGGCCTGCGAGCGACGGAAGCTCCGATTTCGCACGTTCTTCAAGCATCGCCTTCGAGAGGCGGCGCCTGGGTCGCCTCGGAATTGGGAGCTTCGAATGTCGAGGAAGACAGTTGTGATTGCCGCCGCCGGACTGCTCGCGGTCGCCGGCACCTTCGCCGCCGTGTACGCACAAGGCCACCGCGGAGGCTGGCACGGCCACGGTCACGGCATGATGGGCGACGAGGACGGTGGCCATGGTATGCGCGGACACTTCGGGCGGGCCATGTCCAAGGATGACTTCGATGCGCGTGTACGCGAGCGTTTCGCCCGCCTCGATCGCAACAGTGACAATATTGTCGACGCGAGCGAAGTCGAGGCTGCGCTCGGCGAGCGCATGTCGCAGCGCATGGGCAAGCACTTCGGCCGCGGTGGTGGCGAGCCCGGCGAGCGCATGCTGAAGCGCATGGGGGCCGGTGCCGATGGCAAGGTCACCAAGGAGCAGTTCCGCACCGAGATCGGCCGGCGTTTCGCCGAGGCGGATCTGACGAGTGACGGCCGTATCGACGATGTTGATTTGCCGCCCATGATGCGCGGCCGCAATGTCCTTGCCGAAAGCGGGCCCGGCCGCGGTGGGCCAATGCTGCGCTGGCTGCGAATGCTTGGCGTGCAGCCCAAGGACGGTGCCATTCTGCGGGAGGACGTGCTCGCAGCGGCGGACCGCCAGTTCGACCGAATGGACCGCAACAAGGATGGCACCCTCGACAAGACCGACACCGATGCCATGCGCAAGGAGATGGTCGATTATCGCGTCAAGCGCTTCATCCACCACTACGGCGGCGACAAGGACGGTCGCGTCACCCGGGAGCAGTTCCAGGCCAAGGCAACCGAGCGCTTCGCGCGCATGGACGTCGACAACGACGGAGCCATCTCCCGCGACGAGCGGCCCGGAGGCGGCTGGGGCCACGGACACCGCCGCGGCCACGGCCAGATGGGCCCGCATCACGGCGGCCGCGGCATGGGTGACGGCATGATGGGGCCGGGCGGCATGGGTGGCGCCGGCAGCTCTGGCGAGCCGCCGACGAGGAACTGATCCGGCGTTCCGGGCTTCGAGGCGATGCCATCAGGCATCGTCTGAGAGCCGGAGGGCGACGGGCACGTATGTGGAGTGGCGGCCGGCCGGGGGATGAGGCAATCTCCGTCCGGTCGGCCTCGAGAGGCCCATCCGATGAGGACTGCGTTGGCAAGGGCCGGCGATCCACCCCACGCCCCGGAGGCGGAAGCCGGAGAGGACGGGCGACTGCTCGCCCGCCTCGCTTCGGGCGATGCCTCGGCTTTTCGGGCCGTGATCGACCGCCATCTCTCGATGGTGCTGGGCGCTGCCCGGCGCGTCCTTCGCGACGAGGCGGAGGCCGAGGATGTCGCGCAGGAGGCTCTTCTGCGCCTCTGGCGCAATGCGGCCTCTCTCGAGTTGGGGCCGGGTGGCTTTCGGCCATGGTTGAGGCGGGTCGTCACCAACCTTTGTATCGATCGGGTGCGCGCTGGCCGCCATCTCACGGTCGTCGACGAGGTGCCGGAGCAAGCCGAGCCGGCGCCGCAACTCGACGATCTCGCTCAGCGTGATCTTGGCCGCCGCGTCGATGCCGCCTTGAAGGCGCTGCCCGAGCGCCAGCGTCAGGCCCTCACTCTGTTTCATTTCGAGGGCTTGAGCCAGAGCGAGGTCGGGGCGACTCTGGGGATCTCCGACGAGGCCGTCGAATCGCTGCTGGCCCGCGCGCGCCGCGCGCTCAAGGCGGCTTTGAAGGATGAGTGGCGCGAGCTGTTGCCTGACGGCGATGGCACATCGTGACGAAGTTGGATCGGGAGGCGGGACGCGGGTCCCGGCATGGCATGGAACGGCAAGAGACGCCGCTGAGGCTCGAACGGTTCGAGACGCTGCTCGACGCCTTCGGCAGCGATCTTGGTCGCTGGCCTCCGGACTTGGCACGCCGGGCTCGGCCCCTGCTCGATGTCTCGGCCGAAGCGAGGCGGCTTCTCGGCGAGGCACGGGCGCTCGATCGCCTGCTCGCGGTCTCGCCCGAGCCGCACCCTGGCGGCCTGTCACGGCTCGCGGATCGTATCGCCTCTGTGGCAGCTGGTGGATCGGTCCCGGAGGAGCTTGCGTCCGATCGACGCCCGGCGAGGTCGGCCGGTCGGGGGCGGGTAATCCCTCTGCCAGTGCGCAAGTCGGTGATCGGGTCGCACGCCAAGACCGATGGCTCGTCATTGAAGCCGCCGCCCCGCCCGTTGGCGGCTCCTGCCGACTGGCGGGTCGCTGCGGCTCTCGCGGCGTCTCTGCTCCTCGGCGTCGGCATCGGTTTTACCGACGTGGCGCCGATACCTGCCGGAACGCTGGCGTCACTGACGGCCCCGAGCGGCGCCGACGCCGAGAGCATGAATGTCAGCGCCGTTCTCGACGGTCTCAACATGCTTGAAGAGGATCAATTATGACCGGGACCGGCCCGTCCGCTCAGACGGCTCGTCGCTGGCCCCGCTGGAAGGGCGTCCTTCTCGTCGCCTCGCTGGCCGTGAACCTTCTCGTGGCTGGTCTCGTCGCCACTGCGGCCATTCGACATGGGCTCCGTCCGCCGTTCTCGGCCTCGCAGGCGACGGTCCTCAATTTTGCACGCACGCTGCCTCCCGAGCGGCGTCGCGAAATCTGGCAGTCCACGCGGGAGCAGCGCCGTGCGCTGAGGCCCTTCTGGATCGAGTTGCGGCGCGCCCGGGCCGACGCGCGCGCCGCCCTCACGGCCGAGCCTTTCGATCCGACTCGCTACAAGGCCGCCCACACGCGGCTGCTGGAGGCCGAGATAGCCGTCCGGCGTGGCGCCAACGGCCTTTTTGAGACGGTCGCGACGCGCCTGACGGTGACCGAGCGCCGCGCCTTCGCCGAATGGCAGGAGCAGGTCGAGCATCGCGCCCGCCGCCGCCGCGATGCCGGGCGCGAAGGCCGTGACGGCGATCCCGACGACGAGGGCCATTCCGAGGGTGGTGCAAGCCCGGCCGCACCGGCCGCACCAGCCAGCGCCGCGTCACCGGCGGGGCGCTGATGGCAGTCCGCGTTTTTTAGTCCAGCGTTTTCGTCACGATCTCGTAGACGTCCCGCGACAGCGGCTTCGCTTTGGCGATGTCTTTCAGTGCGCGCTCCGCGAGCCTGCGGCGACCGGGCTCCAGCGTCCGCCAGCTGCGGAAAGCGGTGAGGAGTCGCGCCGCGAGCTGTGGATTGAATTTGTCGATATCGAGAATGCGCTCCGCGACATAGGCATAGCCGGCGCCGTCAGGGCGGTTGAAGGCGACGGGATTTGCCGCGAAGGCGCCGATCAGGGTGCGCACCTTGTTCGGGTTCTGCAACGACATGAGCGGGTGCTTCGCGAGCTTTTTCACCGTCGCCAGGGCACCTGGTTGCGGGGTCGTCGCTTGGTAGAGAAACCACTGGTCGATCACGATGTGATCCTCGTGCCAGCGCTCGTAGAAGCTCTCGAAAGCGGCCTTGCGGTGCGGCCCGCGCGTGTCGCTGAGGGCAGCGAGTCCTGCGACCTCGTCGGTGAGGTTCGTTGCCGCCTCGAAATGCCCGCTGGCGCGCTCCACGTCCGCCGCGCCGCCTCTGGCCGTCAGAAGGGCGAGCGCTGCATTGCGCAGCGAGCGACGCGCGATCTGCTCGGGCGTCGGTGCATAGGGGCCCTTCACCGTCATCTCGCCATAGAGCGTCTCGAGCCGTCTTCCCAGGCGCTGGGCCAGCTTTCGCCGCAACCCCTTCCTCGCCTTGTGGATCGCATCGGGATCAATATCGCGCGCGATGACGCGGGCGATGTCGGTCTCGCTCGGGAGAGCCAGCACCTGCGCGCGGAACGCCGGGTCGAGCGTATCATTGCCGACGATCTCGCCCACGGCGTCGATGAATGGCAGCGGATCGGCCAGGGGCCTGTCTTTCCGGATCGCCGTGACCCACGCGATCAGCAGTCGCGTCGCATAGTCCTGGCTCGCTTGCCATCGGTTGAACTCGTCGGCGTCGTGCGACATCAGAAACGCGAGGTCGGCATCCGACAGGTCGATCGTCAGATTGACGGGTGCAGAGAAGCCTCGGAGCAGCGACGGTACGGGGCGCGACGGCACGTCCACGAAACGGAAAGTCTCCTTCCGCTTCGTCACCTCGATGATGCCCGTATCCACACGCGTTCCCGTTGCCGTATCCAGCGGCAGATCGTTGCCGTTGCCGCCCAGCAGTCCGAGCCGGATGGGGATCTGCAGCGGCTTCTTCGTCGCTTGTCCGGGCGTCGGCAGCAGCACTTGCTCGATCGTTAGCTCTGCCGTGCGCTTACCCTCGTTGTACTTGAGGTCGCAGACCAGCCCCGGCGTGCCGGCCTGACTATACCACGTCATGAATTGGCCGAGGTCGCGTCCGCTCGCATCGGCAAAGCACTTGACGAAATCCTCGACCGTCGCCGCCTCTCCGTCGTGGCGCTCGAAGTAGAGGTCCATTCCTTTCCGGAAGGTCGCCTCGCCGACGAGCGTATGGATCATGCGGCAGAGCTCGGCGCCCTTCTCGTAGACGGTCGACGTATAGAAATTGTTGATCTCGATGAAGCGATCGGGACGCACGGGATGCGCAAGCGGACCGGCATCCTCCGGGAACTGCCGTGATTTCAGCGCCCTCACGTCCGCGATGCGCTGCACCGCCGGCGAGCGGTGGTCAGCCGAGTAGAGCTGGTCACGGAATACGGTCAGTCCTTCCTTCAGGCACAGCTGGAACCAGTCGCGGCACGTGATGCGGTTGCCCGTCCAGTTGTGGAAATACTCGTGCGCGATGACGCGATCGATATTGAAGTAATCATTGTCGGACGCGGTCTTGGAGCTCGCCAGCACGAGCCGGTCGTTGAAGACGTTGAGCCCCTTGTTCTCCATCGCGCCCATGTTGAAGTCCGATACGGCGACGATGTTGAAGACATCGAGATCGTACTCGCGGCCGAACTTCTCCTCGTCCCATCGCATGGCGCGCTTGAGGCAATCCATGGCCCACGCGCAGCGGTCCTCTTTGCCCGGCTCGACATAGATGGCGAGGGCCACCTTGCGGCCGGACATGGTCGTGAACGACGAGGTCACCGCGCCGAGCGTGCCGCCCACTGCGGCGAACAGGTAGGAGGGCTTCGGGTGCGGGTCATGCCAAACGGCATAGTGCCGCTTGCCGCGGTCGAGCTTGCCCCGCTCGATCTGGTTGCCGTTGGCGAGCAGGACGGGCGCCGCCTCGGGAGCGGCCTCCAGGCGCACCCTGTAGACCGCGAGCACGTCCGGCCGGTCCAGGAAATACGTGATCCGCCGGAAGCCCTGCGCCTCGCATTGCGTGCAGTAGATGCCCTTCGAAAGGTACAGCCCGGATAGCGCCTTGTTCGCCTCCGGGTTGCACCTCGTTTCGATCTCGAGCGTGAACGGCGCGTCGGGCGGCGAGGCGATTTTCAGTCCCGCCTCGCTCACCGAGAATGCTTTGCCCTCGAGCGGTTGTCCGTCGAGTGTCACGCCGTCGAGCGTCAGGCTCTCACCGTCCAGCACGAGCGGCCCCCGCTTTCCGGTTCGGGCCGGGTTGGGCCGCATCGACAGCCGCGACTTCACGCGTGTCTCGGTGGGATGCAGCCCGATGTCGAGATGGACCGTGTCGATCAGCCAGCCCGAAGGCTTGTAGTCCTTGAGGAGAATGGCCTTCGGTGCCTCGTTGTCCATGGCGTGATCACTCTCCCGCTTTTTCTGTTATCCCGCATTTATCGCCGCTTGCAGCGCACCAGACAAGGCGACCGCGCGGCGCTCCTCACTTCCCCCAGCGCAGCGCAATTGGGTCGGCTGCCCGCACCAGCTCCATCAGCTCGGCCCGGGTCGGTGCGGGTAGTGGCACCTGCGGATGCCGCACGTGGTCCGACTTGATGACGCCACCCTCCGCCATCACCGTCTTGGTGGCCCGCAAGCCGCATTGCCGGTTCTCGAAGTTGATGAGCGGCAGCAGCCGGTTGTAGAGCGCTGCTGCCTCCGCCCGCCGCCCCGCCCGATGCTCGGCGACGATCGGCTTCACGAGGTCGGGGTAGAGGGCGCTCGTCATGGTGCCGGTCGCACCCGCATCGAGGTCGGCCATGAGCGTGATGCCTTCCTCCCCGTCGAACGGCCCCTCGATCAGGTCGCCGGCGGCCGAGAGGAGTGCGCGCAGCTTGCCCGCCGTTCCCGGAACCTCGATCTTGAAGTAGCGGACGAGCGGCACCTCGCGGGCGAGACGGGCGAGAAACGGCACAGACAGTGTCACGCCCGAGAGCGGCGCATCCTGAACCATGATCGGCAGCTGCCCCCTGTCTGCCACCAGTTGGAAGTGCTCGAGCATGCCCGCCTCGTCTGCCTTGAGGCTCGCGCCATGATAGGGCGGCATCATCATCACCATCGCTGCCCCGCACTCTCGGGCACGAGCCGCGCGTTCGGCCGCGATCCGGGTCGAGAAATGGCTGATCGTCGCGATCACGGGCACCCGGCCTGCCACGTGCTCGGTGGAGAGCCTGAGAAGCGTCTCGCGCTCCTCGTCCGAGAGGACGAATTGCTCCGAGTAATTGGCGAGAATGCAGATGCCATCCACGCCCTGGTCGATCATGCAGTCGAGAACGCGGCGCATGCCGTCGAGGTCGAGATCGCCGTTCTGGTGAAACGGCGTCGGGGCGATCGGGAGAACGCCCCGCAAGGGGCGGTGCTCGGTATTGGGCATGTTTCGCATTCCTTTTTGATTGGATGGGATACAATGGACGATACCAGTCGGCGCGGAGGTCGAAGTGCGCAATCTCTCCCTCCGAAAGCTTCCTTTCCGGCGTTTGCTGCGGGTGCCAATGCCGCTGTGTCGTATCGCGTTCGTTTCGCTCGTTCTCGTCTTGTGCTCGGGCGCCGCGGCTGCTCAGGCAACTCCACCGACGGCGCCGGCTGTGCGCTCTCGAGTAGCGCATCCTGGTCTCGGCGCCTTGCGAAGCTGGGGTTATCAGCTCCAACGCGTCGATCCCGAGCGCATCGCCGCCTCTCCGTTCGACCTTGTCGTCGTCGATTACTCGCGAACCGGCAAGGACACCGGCCGCTTTGACCGGGCCGAGGTCGATCGGATGCGGCAGCGTCCCGATGGCTCCAGCCGTGTCGTGCTTGCCTACCTCTCGATAGGCGAGGCGGAGGACTATCGCTACTACTGGCGGGATCGATGGGTCGAGACCGTCGATGTCTTGGAAAAGGCCTCAACCGCCCCCGCGCCTGTCGGGGCGATGCCGGAGCGTGCCCCATCACCCCGCTTGAAGGCTTTGCGAGTGCCCCGTCTCTCGGCACCTGCATGGCTCGGCCGCGAGAGCGACGCCTGGCCGGGCAACTACCTCGTTCGCTACTGGGATGCCGAATGGCAGTCGCTGATCTATCAGGGGGCCGATAGCTACCTGGCGCGCATCCTGGCGGCAGGGTTCGATGGTGTTTTCCTCGATCGTATCGACACGTTCCAGGTCGTGTCTGCCGACCGGCCTTCGGCACGGCAGGACATGATCCGCCTCGTTGTCGAGATCGCCCGCGTCGCGCGCCGTGCGAAGCCCGATTTTCTCGTCGTGCCGCAGAATGGCGAGCAACTTCTTGCCGACCCGACCTACCTCGCCGTGATTGACGCGATCGCCAAGGAGGATTTCCTTTTTGGCGAGGAGGAGGACGGCCGTCGCAACTCTCCATCGACGGTCAGCCGCAGCATGCGATGGCTGGCACCTGCCCTCAATCGCGGCGTCCCTGTTCTGATCGTCGAGTATGTGCGTGATCAGGCTGTGGCCGAAGCGCTCAAGGTGGACATAGAGCGCCGTGGCTTCGTGCCGTATTTCGCGGTCCGCGCGCTCGACAGGCTCATTCTGCCTGGAGATTTCGCCGCGCCTACGGCTGAGCCTGCTGCGTCTTCTCCTCCGGCCGCCGCTCTTCCCATGTCGCCGGCCGCCAAGCAGATCCCGCCTCGCGCCCGGCGTTTGCGGCCCGAAGGGCAACCCTGACCGCGGCCCGAGCCGGCTCCTGCGCCGCCGTGGATGCTCAGGGCCGTCCGGGATCGTAAGCGTTCTTCTTCTTCCACTCGGTCAGGAAGTAGGCGAGCGAATCGTCGATCGTCTCGGGCAGAACGATTCTGACCGTCACGATCTGGTCACCGTAAGCCCCCGTCGACGGATTTCGGGCCCCCTTGCCCTTCAGCCGGAGTGACCGCCCCGAGCTGGTGCCCTTCGGGATCGTCAGTGAAACCCTTCCAGCGGCGGTCGGCACTTCGATCTTGCCACCGAGCACGGCCTCGTCGAGCGTGATCGGCACGTCGAGCAGAACGTCGTCGCCCTGCCGCTTGAAATGGGGATGCGGCCTCACCCGGACCTCGACAAGCGCGTCGCCCGGCTCGCCGCCCCGGATGCCGGGGCCGCCCTTTCCCTTCAGCCGCAACACCTGTCCGTCGGTGACGCCCTCGGGCACCGTCAGGTCCAGTTGGCCACCCTCAGGCATGGTGACGCGCTTCCTCGCGCCGAGCACGGCCTCCATGAACTCCACGTCGAGCGTATAGCGCAGGTCCTGGCCTCGAAGGCTGAAACCGGCCCCGGGTCCGCGCGCGCCCCGCTGTCCGAAAAGGTCGGAGAAGATATCGCCGAATGCGTAGTCTCCCGGCCCGGCGCCGCCTGGCCCCGCCCCCGGCCGCCCGCCCGCATGGGAATATGCGCGCCGAGGCTCGCCCGCCGCGTCGATCTCGCCGCGGTCGTAGGCTTGCCGCTTGGCGGGATCGCCGATGATCTCGTAAGCCGCCGAGACGCGTTTGAATTGCTCGTTCGCCGGAGCGTTGCCCGGGTTGACGTCCGGATGCAGCTCCTTCGCGAGCCGGCGGAACGCCTTGCGGATCTCGTCGTCCGTGGCGGTTCGGGCTACTCCCAGGACGGTGTAGGGGTCGTCGGCCATGATGATTGTCCTGGTCGATCGGGCGAGACGTCGGCACGAAGCCAAGAACGCTTATGGCTCGATTTTGTCAAACTTGCGCATCGGGCAGCCCGTGCACAAGTGACAGGCCCTTTGCAATCGTCGTCGTCGCTGCCGCAAGCGCCGGAGCCGGTGCGATATGCGCACTTGAGCCGCGCCCCCCTATCGGGCATCGAGTGGCCCAGACGGCTCTCGGCATGCGAGGTGGAATTGAGACGGCGCGGAAAAGATCGGGAAGCGGACAGTGCCGGCGGTAAGGGCAGCGAAGCACAGGCGCGCTCGCTGCGGCCGCTCGCCGGCCTCGTTTCGCGACTGGCCGCGCATCGCGGCATGCTCGTCGTCGCCGCCGTGTCCCTCGTTCTCTCGGCTGCGGCGCTGCTGGCCCTGCCACTCGCCGTCCGGCGCATGGTCGATCACGGCTTCTCGAGTGAGGGCGGTGCCGTCATCGACCGGTATTTCCTGGGATTGATCGGCCTTGGCGCACTGCTGGCCATTGCCAGCGCGACCCGCTTCTATGCGGTCAATTGGCTGGGCGAGCGCATCGTTGCCGACCTCCGAGCCCGCGTCTTCGCCCATATCGCCGGCCTCGATGCGGCCTATCTCGAGCAGCATCGTTCCGGCGAGATCATGAGCAGGATTACGGCCGACACCACGCAGATCGCCTCGGCCGCGGGGGCGGCCATGTCGCAAGCCGTCCGCAATGCCATCATGCTGTGTGGTGCGCTGGCCATGATGCTGGTGACGAGCCCGCGTCTGTCGGGCCTCATGCTCGTCGCCATCCCGGCGATCGTGTTGCCGCTTGTGGCCTATGGCCGTGTCGTGCGGCGTCTCTCGCGATCGGCCCAGGACACCCTCGCCGAAGCTGCCGCCTATGCCGCCGAGAACCTTTCCGCACATCGGACGATGCAGGCATCCGGCGCCGAAGGGATCGTCTCGTCGCGGTATAGGTCCGCCGTGGAGAAAGCGTTTGTTGCGGCCCGCTCCAGGCTGCTGGCGCGCGCCGGCCTGACGGCGCTGGTCATCCTTCTGGTTTTCACCGGCATCGTCGGTGTGATGTGGCATGGGGCGGGCCTCGTGGTGTCGCGCGTGCTGACGGCGGGCGAGCTCGGCCAGTTCATGCTGTATGCTGTCTTCGCCGGCTCCTCTCTGGCCGGGCTTTCGGAGGTCTGGGGCGAGGTGCAGCAGGCAGCCGGCGCCGCCGAGCGTTTGACCGAGCTGCTCGCCGTGAAGCCTGCCATCGTCTCGCCGCCGGAGCCCCGACGGCTTCCCGAGCCGGCCAGCGGACGCTTGACCTTCGACAGCGTGGCTTTTCGCTATGCCGGCCGTGCCGATGCGCCTGTTCTGGATGGCGTCGACTTCAGTGTCTCTCCGGGCGAGACTGTTGCCATCGTCGGACCTTCGGGTGCCGGCAAGAGCACGATCCTCGCGCTTGCGTTGCGTTTCTACGATCCCGATCGGGGCAAGGTCCTCCTCGATGGCGTGCCTATTGCCGAGGCTGATCTCGCCGCCGTCCGTGGCCGCATCGCACTCGTGCCGCAGGATGTGGCGCTCTTCGCCGACACCGTAGCCGAGAACATCCGCTACGGCCGGCCCGATGCGACCGATACCGAGATCGAGGCGGCGGCGAGGGCCGCCCATGCCGACGGCTTCATCCGTGCCCTCCCCGAAGGCTACGCCACCCGGCTCGGCGAGCGTGGCGTCACGCTTTCGGGCGGCCAGCGCCAGCGCATCGCGATTGCCCGAGCCATCCTCCGCGACGCGCCCATCCTGCTCCTCGACGAGGCCACGAGCTCGCTGGACGCCGAAAGCGAGGTTGCGGTGCAGCATGCTCTCGATGCCGTCCGTCGTGGACGCACGACGCTGATCGTCGCCCACAGGCTCGCCACGGTATTGCGGGCAGATCGCATTCTGGTCATGGAGGCTGGCCGCATCGTCGAGGAGGGCACGCACGCTGCTCTGGTTGCCAGAGGCGGTCTCTACGCCCGCCTTGCCGAGCTCCAGTTTGCGATGCCCGAGGCGGCGCAATAGGCGATCGGTTTACAGGCCTGGCATCGGCTGCCGGATCGAGGCGAGCGGGAGTCTTGATCGCCTGCCCATCTCACCGATTTGTCAGCTTGAGCTCGATGCGCCGGTTCTTTCTCAGGATATCGTCGGTGGCGCCGACCTCGAGCGGCGCAAACTCTCCGTAGCCGGCAGCGACCAGCCGATGCGCTGCCACACCGCGGCTGATGAGGTACTTCACAACCGAGATGGCGCGCGCCGACGACAGCTCCCAATTCGATGGAAACTCGCGGCTCGCGATTGGCTTGGCGTCTGTGTGGCCATCGACCTGCAGCACCCAGTCGACCTCTGCCGGAATCTGGCGCTCGACCTCGATGATGGCCTGGGCGAGCTGGTCCATCGCCGCGAGACCCTCGACCGTCATCTGGGCCTGACCGGACGGAAACAGCACCTCGGATTGGAACACGAAGCGGTCGCCCACCACGCGGATGTCCTTGCGGCCTTTGAGCAGCTCCCTCAAACGGCCGAAGAAATCCGACCGGTAGCGCTGTAGCTCCTGAACCTGCTTGGCGAGCACCAGATTGAGGCGGGCGCCGAGATCGCTGATGCGGGCCTGGCTGTCCTGGTCCTTGGCCTCCGCGGCCTGCAGTGCCTCGTTGAGTGCCGCGATCTGGCGCCGCAGTGCCAGCAGTTGCTGGTTCAGGAGATCGACCTTTGCCAGCGCCTCGTTGGTGATCTCCTTCTCCTGCCCGAGCTCCTTGCTCAACGCCTGGATACGACCTTCCGCGACCTGGATACGCCCGTCGCCGACTCCGGCGATCCCCAGCAGCCGCTCATTGTCGGACAGAGCCGAGGCGAGCGAGGCTTTCAGCGCGGCCAGCTCGTCCTCGAGCGACTTGCCTTTGCCCTTCTCGAGGCTCAGCAAGCTCGTCAGCTCGGCGATCTGCCGCGTGAGTCGCTTCAGCGCATTGTCTTTGCCCGTGGCCTCTTGGCCGACGAAGTACTGCGAGATCATGAAGATCGACATGAGGAAGGTGACGGTGAGCAGCAGCGTCGACAACACGTCGACATAGCCTGGCCAGAACTCGCCATGATCACCGCCGCGACGTCCGCGCCCGCGCGCCATGTCAGGCCTCTCTACGTGCGAGAGCCGAGGCGATGTCCTTGATGTCTTTCAGAACGCTTGTCGACTCGGTCTGTCGTGAGGCCTGCTCGTCGATCCACTCTCGCACCACTTTCTGCTCGGCCCGCATCTGGCGGACGAGCTGATCGACACCCTGTGCCAGCTCTCTCACCGGCTCGCCCGTGCCGGCGGCGTCACCGGGCAGGGCCTGTCCGGACTGCAGTCTCTCGCCGAGCTCCGCGATTGTGCGCTGGAGATCGTAGACGGCGCTATGAAGCTGCCGGGTGGCCGCATCGCCCCCTGCCGTGCCGGTCGCGGGCGAGAGGTCGGTGATGCCCGACAGCCACTCCTCCAGCTCGTTGTAGAAGCGGTTGTGCGCATGGCCCGCTTGCAGCTCGAGGAAGCCCAGCACCAGCGATCCAGCGAGGCCGAGGAGCGAGGCCGAGAACGCGGTGCCCATTCCGCGAAGCGGTGCGGCGAGGCCATTCTTCAGCTCCTCGAACACCAGGACGCTGTCCGACTGCCGCGAATCGAGCGTAGAGATGGCCTTGCCGACCGATTGGATCGTCTCGAGCAGGCCCCAGAAGGTGCCGAGCAGGCCGAGAAACACCAGCAGGCCGACCAGATACCGGCCGGTCTCCCGCGATTCGTCCAGTCGCCCGCCGATCGAATCCATGATGGACCGCATGGTCTGTGCGGAGAGCGACAGCTGGCCGGTGCGGTCGCGCAGCATGGTCGCCATCGGCGCCAGCAGCACGGGCTTGTGCTCGATGGCCAATCCCGGATCGGCGATCCGGAACGCATTGACCCATTTGATCTCGGGGTAGAGCCGGATCACCTGTCCGAAGGCTCGTATGATGCCAATGGCCAGCACGCCGATGATCAGGCTGTTCAGCGCGGGATTGTTCCAGAATGCAGTGATGAGTTGCTTGGCGACGATCGCCACCAGAAACCCGACGAGCACGATGAAGATGAGCATGCCCCGCAGGAAGCTGCCGGGCGCGTTGAGTGTTCGCGAGAACGGTCGCGTCACCGTGTCCGCCGATCTCGCCCTCGCCATCTGCCCCTCCTTCGTCTGCCCGCGGAGGCTCGACGATTCTCGCCGTCCAGCGCAACCCGTATGGCCGATGCACGGCAATGGCCGCAATACGGACTGTGCAAAGATTTCAGGCGGATTTCAGGAGCGCCTGCAAATGCTTCACGATGTAACCATTACCGGCGACCACGTCTCCCGCCGCCGACGGACCGCTGCCGCCGTCGAAGTCGCCGACCAAACCGCCCGCCTCGCGGACCAGCAGCATTCCCGCCGCGTAGTCCCAGGCTGCGAGCTTTCTGTGGCAGTAGCCATCGAGCCGACCTGCTGCCACCCAGGCGAGATCGAGCGCCGCCGATGCGAGGTTGCGTGTCCCCGCGCACTGCCGTGACAGGGTGGCAATGTCCTTGGCGAAACGGTCGATGTCTCTGCGGTCACCGTAGGGCAGCGATATGCCGACCACGCAGTCGGAGAGCGCCCGGCGCCCGCCGACACGAAGGCGACTGTCGTTGACGAAGTCTCCCTTGCCCTTCTCGGC